>NZ_DAMBTF010000005.1:0-163085 GCF_032054185.1 Proteiniclasticum sp. | reverse complement strand
AAACCGCAAGGTAACTATCTGCATGACAAAGGGGCTATTTTGCAACAGCCCCTTTTTGCTGTCATCAGTTTTTTTTGAGTATTTCTGATGTAATGTGAAACCTATTTTATTTTCAAACGTTTATATAGTGAAAGGGGTGCTGATGTGGTCAAGGATGTAATGGAAGAACTGTATATCAAGTATTATAAAGAACTCTACCTGTATGCTTTTTCACTCTGCAAAGATCATCATCTTGCACAGGACCTTACAAGTGACACCTTTTTCAAAGCCTACCTGTCTCTGGAAGATCAGGATGCGTACATCAAGTACTGGCTCTTTAAAGTATGCAGGAATCTCTTCATCGATCTTAAGAGAAAGGATAAGGAGTATCTTTTTGATGATGATATTGAAAGAGTAGAAGATAAGGAAGTTACTCCTCTATATCGAATGATTGAGAACGAGAGAAAATGGGAACTGTTTCAGGAGATCCTAAAGCTTAATGAATCTTACAAAGAGGTGCTCATTCTATACTACTACTGCGATTTTTCTGTTCTGGAGATTTCAGAGTCTAAGAAACTGAATGAGGGAACGGTTAAGACACTTCTCTTTAGAGGAAGAAAAAAACTCAAAAAAGGACTGGAGGACAACAATGGATTATAAGGATATTATGAAAAGGTATCAGCTGAATCAGGTAAGTGATGAAGAAAAGATGTTCATTGAAAAGGAAATCGAAAAGTATGAAGCTATGGAAGAATACTTTTCGGAAAAACTGGAGGATGAGCTGGATATACCTGAAAATACAAGAGACGAGAAAGGGAACAGTCAGGAGACCATAAAGCTTAAAAGAAGCGTGGATCACAGACTGCGTAAGGTTATCCTGAAATCAGTGCTTATTGCCATGGGAGTCTGGATCAGTATATTCTATATCCTCTCGCCGGTAGTTGACGCATTCTTCTATAATCCGCAAAAAGTCAGTGTCGGAGAACTTGATCATGATGTCTCTTTTGATCTTGCAGCTGTGACCGAACTGAATATGCCGGGAATGTCTCCGAGCACTGCATTTGTAGACCGGAAAGGATTTGGTGTATACCATCTCACATACTCATATCTCGATCAGTTCAGAGGCGATTTTTATGATGTGAGTCATGTAATCCGACGCGGTAAGATTGCATCCTCTCGCAAGGATCTTGTGCTCAGAATTGACCCGTTTGAAAACTTAAGGTACTACAATAATCAGAAAGACATACTGAATGAGCTGAATGAAAATGCAATGGCCGATGTGGATGAACTGAATCCGGTTACTTACGGATCCTTCAGTATAAGTTTCGAAGAAGATCTTACACTGGAAGAGCTGGCCAGACTCGAAGATAAATATGAGGATATCCAGTTTCAGTGGGCTGCAGTCAGAACAGGTGAGAAGGACGAAGAACTGATCGAAAAATTGGGGATGAGTCTGATGGGAAACAGGCTGATGGGGTCACTCGCAGGTGATGAAAAGATCGGGGAGAAATATCCCGCATTTTCATTGATGAACTGGATGGTCAGAAGTAAGGTTGATGTCACCGATCCTGTAAATATTGCTGAAGGATATAAACAGCATTATTTCAGCCTGCTTGAATATGTCATAGACAGAGGAGATAACCTGGAGATTCTTGAGCAGAGAGAAAAGAAAACGATACTCTATAAGGATGCCCTGGAGCATGCAAAGAATGAGGGGATCAGGGTCTATGGTCTGTTGGTATACAGCGAAATGAAACATATCAGAGAATTTATGGAGAAGGAAAATCTCAGACTCTTTGATCTTAATGATGCCCAGGCATATAAAAGGTATTAGGATAACACTGAGAAATACGACAATCTATGATTGGTGAATCCGCAATCTGGTATATCGTAATTTAGTATACTATGTTATACCAAATTACAAACTGCTAAATGAGGTGAATGTGATGTTTGTTGGACGAGAAGAAGAACTTGATTCACTAGATCGTCAGTACAATAGCTGTATTTCATATCACGGTGATATACGGCAGACGAAGAGTTGGAAAAACTGAGATGATCAGGCAGTTTATCAAGGGTAAGAATTCTGTCTATTATATGGCAACGGAAAGCAGTGGTGAGAAGAACATGGAGATGCTGTCGAAATTGATTCTTAAGCATTCAGCTACTGAATTCCGGTTCAGCGGATTCTCGGATTTCGAGGTGCTGTTTGATTATCTTGCGGAGATTTCGAAGTCGGAACGGATGGTTTTTGTCATAGATGAGTTTCCTTACCTTGCTGCAGGTTACCGGAAATCTCATCATCATTCAGAAATACTGCGATCATGAATGGAGTGATACCAGACTGTATCTCATTTTATGCGGATCTTCCCTGAGCTTTATGGGAAATCAGGTACTGGGCGTGAAAAGTCCTCTTTATGGAAGAAGAACTATGCCGATCAGGCTCAAAGAATTCAGCTGATTTCTTTCCTGGAAGACAATTAAGGAATAGTGATAAAGAATCCTGCGGATCGTAATGACTGCAGGATTCTTTATCGTTATCCCCAAGGTATTTCTTGAGTCTCTACAATAATATTGTCAGTCATTTGTCAATTCTTTCTCTATAGTTATGATATTATAGATTCAAGAGGTGTTTGAAGATGAAAAAAGTCATGGTATTCCTGCTTGTTCTTCTGTTTCTCGCTCCGGATGTTCTTAGGGTATCCGCCAATTCCGCACCCTTCATCTGGGTCAATTATCCGTCATCATCCATGATGGCCATTGATTCCGATACAGGCATAGAAGTGCTGAAGGAAGATCTTCATTTTGATTTCAGCCTGAAGGATGAAGAAAGCTTTTCACCTGGAGCATCGGTTTCCGCAAAGTATGAAATGAAGAATACCAAAGATGAAGCTGAAGTAACCAGTATGGTTTTTCCGTTCTTCCAGAAGATGTGGAATACAGAATCAGATGATATAGAAGTGCTGGTTGATGGAGAAAAAATCGCTTATGAGCTCTTCTACGGGAAGGAAGCATTGCTTAATGATGAGGATCCGCCCATGTATGTCATGGATATCGAGAACATCCTCTCTTCTGTGACACGGGACCAGTATACGCCGGAAAAATTTAATTATACCGATGTGGGTATGCTGTACAGAGTCCGGGCAGATAGGAAAGCCGAACAGTCCGGGTATCTTCAGATCAGTTTCAATATCAATGAATCCTCGCAGAAAGTCATTGCCAGCGGTTTCAACAGTTACGGCTCATATGGAGAAGGTGAGTATGAACTGGGTGCACATCTTGAAGAAGGTGAAACAACCGCTGAATTCTATATTCTAGGTGGAGATCCTTCGGTTCTAAACATAGCCATTGTGAGCAGCATTGAAAACGGGATAAAAAAACCAGTTGATGATATCCAGTATGAAGTTCACGAAGAATCCATGAATCTTGCAGCTTACTATAAAGAATACGTTACCGAGAGCGAGTTTATTCCTTCAGTCAAGATGAACACCCTCCAGGAAGAAAATCTCTACTTTGAAGCACTGGACAAGGCACTTGGCGAGCAGGCTGTAATCATGGAAGATATGATCATCATGTATCTTGGAGATCCGAGATATGCCATGATCGTCTATGATGTGCCTTTTGAAGCAGGAGAAGAGAAAAGTGTAGAAGTACGTTATATGACCTACGGCACCATGGACAGAAGAGAGACTGAAGAGCCTACCTATACCTATGACTACTTTCTACAGCCGGCGGCAAGGTGGAAGGACTTCCAGAATCTGACGGTGAAGATTACACCTTCAGAAGATTATCCTTTTATCATCGACAGCACTCTGCCTTTGGAAAGAGAGGAAGACGGAACGTATTCCGGTCAGTTTGAAACGCTCCCGGAAGAAGATCTGAGATTCGTTCTTTATGAAGAGGAAGAGATCACAGCAATGGACAGAGCAAAGGGAACCCTTTCAAGATATCAGTATCCGATCTATTTCATCGGAACACTGCTGCTCAGTTTTCTTGTCCTTGGCGTCCTCACACTGATTCTGAAGAAAGTCATCTTAAAGTTCATCAATAAAAGAAAAGAAGACGACAGATAAGAACTGCTAGAGCAATATCAAAAGTCAGTATGAATGAAAGAAACATAACATTAAAGAGATGGAGGAAGAAAATGAAGCTTTATATGAAACAGAAGGTGTTTTCCTGGAAAGACAGGTTCTACATCAAAGACGAAAACGAACAGGATAGGTACTATGTTGAAGGAGAACTCTTCTCATGGGGTAAAAAGCTCCATGTATATGATCTTGCCGGAAAAGAAGTGGCATTTATCCAGCAGAAGGTATTCAGCTGGCTGCCGAAATTTTATGTGTATATCGAGGATGAGCTCATTGCAGAAATCGTGAAGGAGTTCACCTTCTTCAAGCCCAAGTACTCCATTCAGGGTCTTAACTGGGAAGTATCCGGAGACTTCTGGGCACATGACTACGAGATCTATGATGGAAGAGACCCTGTGGTCTCCATTCAGAAAGAGTGGTTCAGATGGGGAGATTCCTATGTGATGGACATCATGGACAATCAGAATGAGGTTCATGCTCTTGCGGTGGTCCTGGCCATTGATGCGGTTCTTGCCGCTCAGCAGTCTTCCGGTGCTGGAGCAGGAAGTGCAAACTAGAGAGAGAGACAAATATTCATATTTGCCTGATATTATGGAACTGAAAATATCAGCGCGTAAACCGAATCTTTTTAAGGGGTGATATTATGCATTCAGATGCAGAAACAGTACACGCATATCTTGATGAGCTGCCCGAAGAGCGGAAAGAGGCCATGAAGAAGCTGAGAGACGTCATACTGAAGAATCTTCCCGAAGGCTTTGAAGAAGAGATGTCCTCTGGGATGATCGGCTATGTTGTTCCTCTTCGTATATTTCCCTCCGGCTATCATGCTTCTAAAGGTGAGCCACTTCCATTTATGAGCCTTGCTTCACAGAAGAACTACATTGCCCTATACCATATGGGGCTTTATGCAAAGCCTGAGCTTGAAAAATGGTTCAGGGATGAGTATAAGAAAAGAGTAAATGCAAAACCTGATATGGGGAAAAGCTGCATCCGCCTGAAAAAAATGGAGGATATACCCTATGATCTCATCAGTGAGCTCTGCAAGAAGATAACCCCTTACGAGTATGTTGAGGCATACAAGGAAGCTTTGGAAAGCAGAGGAAAGTAATTCAAGTAGAATATCGAGAAAAAAATGGCGCTTCTTATGAAGTGCCATTTTTTTATGAAGATCTACAATCGGTTTATGATCTGTATTTCTTTAATGAAAGTCTCTTTGCTAGATCTGGCCCAGCATCATCTGGACAAGGAAGGAGACCACCACGACAAGAGCCGAGATGATGAATCCATGAAACATGGGTGTGAATCCTGACTTGGCCACCTGGCTGAAATTCGTCTTCAGTCCGATGGCGCCAAGTGACATGACCATGATGAACTTGCTGAGCTTCGAGAGAGATGAGCTTAAGGCTAAGGGCACAAATCCGGTGCTTTTCAGTGCAACCATGAGAAGGAAGAAGAGGATGAACCAGGGGAAGATTTTTCTCACATCCACCTTAGCCTTCACGGCTTCTCCGCTGTCTGAAGAAATGAGTTTCTTCCTTTCGATTCTTTCGTTGATGTAGGAGAAGATGAGAACCACTGGAACGATGGACAGGGTTCTTGTAAGCTTGACGATGACCGCAAACTGACCAGCAGCATCCGAGAATGCATAACCTGCAGCGACAACCGAGGAGGTGTCGTTTACGGCAGTACCTGCCCATAGGCCAAACCCCAGGTCCGACATCATGAAATAGCGGCCCATGATGGGAAAAAGTACCACCATAACGATATCAAAGATGAAGGTTGCGGATATTCCATATGCGATATCGCTGTCTTTGGCGTCAATTACAGGGGCTATGGCCGCAATTGCGGAGCCTCCGCAGATGCCTGTTCCAGCAGATATGAGGCTTGAGAGCTTCCAGTCCATTCCTAGAACCTTACCGAGAAGATATCCGCCTCCAAAAGCGGAGATGAGGGTAAAGGTCATGACGATGAGAGAAAACTTACCCACGGACAGGATCTGTCCGAAACTGAGACCGAGCCCCATGAGGATGATAGAAAACTTGAGCAGCTTCTTTGAGGTAAAGGTGAAGCCTTCCATGACGCCGTCCATGGACGTGACAAAAGGATTAAGGGCCATCCCGATGATCAGGGCAAATACACCAGCACTGATCAGATGGACAGGCAGAGCCTCGCTGATGAAATAGGAAACGGCGGCAAGAGCCGCTGACAGTAAAATTCCTTTGTATATTGATTTAAGTCTGTTCAAATTCGGTCATCTCCAATACTTTTATAATACCTCTTGATTCTAACATGGTTTATCTATAAGATAAAATTATAATAATTGATAGATTCATCAAATATATTAATGAAGAGGTGGAGCATGATCGATCAGAAACTGGAGTCATTTCTAAGCGTCGTGAAAAACGGAAGTTACACTAAAGCGGCACTGGAGCTGGAGCTGACTCAACCTGCCATCAGCCACCATATGAAGCTCCTTGAAGAGCATTACGGCAGTAAACTTCTGGAATACAGGAACCGTACACTGACCCTTACAGAAGAAGGGAAAATTGTGCTTGACCATGCTGAAATGCTTAAAGCAAGGGAAAGAGTGATCAGAGAAAGGCTCCAGCATATGACTGAAAAGAGAAAGGAGACAAGGTTTGGCGCAACCTTAACCATTGGAGAATTCACTCTAGCGGACATCCTACCTGAACTTTTTTCAAGTTTTGTTCATGAGCATCTGACCTTGCTTGTGGACAACACAAAGAATATGCTGAAGATGCTGAAAGACGGAGAAATTCAGTTTGCTCTGGTTGAAGGACTCATCGATAAGGACGAATACAGAGCAAGGCTTCTTAAAACATCGTCATTTGTACTGGTGGTCAAAGAAGGTCATAGACTGACGAAAATGAAAAATGTCAGACTGGATGATCTTCTCAGCGAAGTGCTCATCATAAGAGAAGAGGGGTCAGGTTCCAGGGAGATACTTGAGAGAGGTCTGATTGAAAGGAACAGAAGTCTGAAGAGTTTTTCTGATACCATCGTTATGGGGAATGTGAACATCATGAAGAGAATGGTGGAAACGGGTATGGGCATCAGCATGATGTATCGCGATGCTGCACTGGCAGAACTTACGGAGAGAAGACTTGTAGAGGTGCCTATCGAAGACCTTGCCATGGAGCGTGAATTCAACTTTGTGGAAGTGTCAGATCCTTTTTCTCAGGATGAAAATGATAAATATTATACGTTCTTCAAAGATCATTTAACTGAATAAGCCTTTAAATCATCATTGAAGAAGGAAAGCGAAGATTGAGTTCTTCGCTTTTCTTCTTCAATAGTATTTCTGTAATTAATATTGTGATGATAATAATTATCAAGTAAACTGTTTTTATCGAAACCAATATGTTAATTATTTAACCTTATTTTCATGATTAGAATAATTATGGGGGTATTTTATAAATAGAAATATAATAATACTCAATAAAGCCTTGAAACTGTTGACCTGAACACATCCAGATTGTATATTGATAAGGAAGTTAGATATTTATCAAACTTTTGAATAATCGTTAAAAAATATTTAAGTAAAAGGGGATCAGACATGAGTGAAGTGAACAGCACAAAAGTTTATTCAAGAAGAGACATGCTTAAGACAGCAGGAAAGGCAGCCGTTGGGGTAGCGGCTGTAGCTGTAATTCCGTCTTTCCTTACTGGATGCGACAAGAAAGTTGAGCTTCCATCAAAGGAAGTGCTTGCTTATGAATATATGCCTGCAAGTACCGATGCACCAGCATATCCATATCCTTATCAGAAGCTGGACGTGGCTACATCCATGGAAAGAGGATATGCAGGATACTACAATAAGGGCGGCTGCTGCCGAGGTGTAATCGATGCTGTTATCGGTCAGCTGGGAGACAAAGCAGGATATCCATGGAATCAGATTCCGGTAGATGTTTTTGCCAATGGAGCAACAGGTTTTGGTGCAGGTTCATTATGCGGAGCACTGGCAGGTGCGGCAACCTGTATCGGTTTTTCCATACCGCCAGAAGATGCACCAAAGGTGACGGCTGAGCTTTTCAAGTGGTACACAAGCACAGAGCTTCCTGTCTACCAGCCGGACGTTGATAATGAGGCGCTGGTATCCAAGAGCGTAAACTGCCTTGATTCAGTAGGACAGTTCCTTGAAGTATCAGGACATGCCATGGGCGATCCTGAGCGTAAAGCAAGATGTGCTGGCCTTACAGCTGATGCTGCAGGAAAAGTTGTAGAACTCATTAATGCTTACTACAATCTTTAATCACAATCCGGGAAACAGAAATTAAGAGAAAAGAGGAGAATCAGATATGGGAAGATTAGGAATGTCGGAACTTGTACTTATCCTTGCAATTGCACTGGTCATTTTTGGACCCTCCAAGCTGCCGTCCATCGGGAAATCCATTGGACTTGCTATCGGTGAATTCAAGTCTCATGCTAACAAGCTGACTGAAGACGTCATGAACAGCACGGAAGATGAGAAGAAAGATGAAAAGAAAAACTAAGAAGAGCCACGAAGATAAGCTCACCTTAGTTGAGCATCTTACTGAACTCAGAAACAGAATCATATATATGGCTGTGGCACTTGTTGCAGCCATTCTTCTATGCTACAGTTTCTCCGAGATACTGGTAAAGGATATGATCGGTATCGTTCCTGATGTCAGATTTGTTTTTATTTCACCAGCAGAGCTTCTCCTGTCCTACATCAAGATCGCGGTGATCATGGGGCTTGTCTTGTCCTCGCCATTTCTGATTACTCAGATCTGGCTATATGTCAGCCCCGGTCTAGAGAAAAAGGAGAGAAGAACCATCGTGTTTTCTCTGATTTTTGGAGGGGTATTCTTTGTTATCGGTGCAGTATTCTCCTACATAGTCGTACTGCCGCTTATGATCACATTTTTTATGGGCTTCCAGATGGAAGGAATTGAAGAGATGATCAGTTTCAGCAGCTATCTATCTCTTGTGGTGAACACTGTATTATCCTTCGGGATCATCTTTGAACTCCCGAGTATCATGGTGATCCTCACAAGACTAGGCATCATGAAGGTGAAGTTTCTCCGATCAAACCGTAAATACATCATTCTTGTGATTTTCATTGTGGCGGCGGTGCTTACACCACCTGATGTCATCTCACAGATGCTTCTGGCACTGCCTATGATTCTTCTTTTTGAACTGGGTATCATCTTATCCATGCTTGTTGAACGGAAGCGTCTTAAGGAAATACCTGCATAGCATATTGTTAAGATTGAACCTGACAGTTTATTGAAGCTGTCAGGTTCAATCTGTTTATCCTTTAATAGAAAAATTATTTAAAGATTTATCGGGACGTTGATTAGATCTGAGATAAGACTATAATATAGATGGAATAAAATTAAAGGAGGGATGATCATGAACAAGACTGAAGAATTCGAGCTGCTCTTTTCAAAACTTGAAAATCGGGAGTATACAGCCTTCAAAGTCGTGATTCAGGAACTCAATGAAGTGGATATTGCAGAATTCATAGAGTCTCTGCCAAAGGAATATAATGTCCTGGCCATGAGACTTCTGCCTAAGGACATGTCTGTGGAAGTCTTTTCCGAATTCGGGACCGATATGCAGGAGGAGCTCATTTCACAGATCACGGAAAAAGAAATCGATCATATTCTAAATGAGATGTATGTGGATGATCTTGTCGATATGCTTGAGGAGCTTCCCGCAGGGATGGTCGTGGATGTGCTGGAGAGAGTGGATCCTTCCTACAGAGAAATGATCAATCTTTTTCTTCACTATAAAGAAGGAACTGCCGGAAGCATTATGACCGTCGAATACACGAGCCTCAAGAAAGACATGACGGTGGGTGAGGCCATTGCGCATCTCAGAAGCAAAGGACAAGACAGTGAAACCCTGTACAGCTGCTATGTCATCGATCCGACCAGAAAGCTTGAGGGCATTGTGACCCTTCGTACGCTTCTTCTTTCCGAAGATGACGTGAGCATCTCGGATCTCATGGATACAAGTATCGTCAGTGTCTCCACAGAGGAAGACGTTGAGGAAGTGGCTGATCTTTTCGGAAAATACGACTTTATGACCATACCTGTAGTGGATTCTGAAAAAAGACTCCTGGGCATCATCACCGTCGATGACATCATCGATGTCATTCTGGAAGAAGATACAGAAGATTTTGCTCGAATGGCCGGAACAAAGCCCTCCGACAAGCCTTATCTCAAAACCTCAGTTTGGGAACTTGCCAGAAACAGAATGGGATGGCTGACTGTGCTCATGTTGTCAGGCATACTGACAGGTTATGTGCTTACGGTGTTTGAAGATGCCTTTATGGTCATTCCGGTACTTGTTACCTTTATCCCCATGCTTACGGATACAGGGGGTAATTCAGGATCTCAGAGCAGCACGCTTGTCATAAGAGGTATGGTGCTTAATGAAATCCGTACAGCTGATCTGCCAAAAGTGATATTCAAAGAATTCAAAGTGTCACTTATGGCCGGTTCGTTTCTTGCGGTGATTACGTATCTTAGACTGATTCTGTCCTATCCGGAGAAACCGCTCATTGTACTTGTGGTGTCTCTTGCCATCTTTGCGACAGTTATGGTTGCCAAGATCATCGGCGCGGTTCTGCCTTTTTTCGCGAAACTGATTAAAGCCGATCCCGCGATTATGGCTGCTCCGATGATCACAACGATTGTAGATGCGACCTCACTTTTAATCTACTTCTATCTGGCGCAGCTGATTCTTAACATATAACAGTCCTTTTATCCTTTAGTAAAGATGAACCTTCAGATGACCGCTTTGTGGGCATCTGAAGGTTTTCTGCGTCCATCGACAGATAAGGATGAGATTTCTCGAGGTATCATGGAAGAATATTATGGTATGGGCGTCATCCGCTGATCTTCCTAAACTGAAGATAAATGTATGAAGGGTATTGGTTTCAATTCACGGAGAATTAACATAAATGTTGTATCATGAAAGGGAACAAGTAAAAAGAAATGGGGGTCGTTTTATGAGATTACTCGTTATCGGAGCGGTCGCAGCCGGAACTTCAGCTGCCGCTAAAGCCAGAAGGAATGATGAAGATGTGGAAATCGTCATCTATGAGAGGGATACACACATCTCCTATTCGGGTTGCGGTATGCCATACTACATTGGAGGAGTCGTTGAAAAAGGAGAGGAGCTCACTCCTCGAAATCCTGAATTTTTTAGAAACAAGTATAATGTGGACATCAGAACGGAGCATGAGGTGCTCGGAATCGATAAGGACAGAAAAGAACTTAAAGTCAGAAACATTGTGAGTGGACAGGTGTTTACCAATCATTATGACAAGCTCATTATAGCCACAGGCGCAAGCTCAGTCATTCCACCGATTAAAGGAAATGAACTCAGTCATGTTTTCAGTCTGAGAAACATAAATGACATGTACAGGATCAAACACCATATGATCAACAGATCACCCAGGAATGCGGTGATCATCGGGTCAGGATTTATCGGTCTTGAAATGGCTGAAAATCTTAAGGGCATGGGGATGACAGTCACCATTGTCGAGCTTCTTCCTCAGGTTTCACCGACTTTAGATCCGGATATGGCGGTTATGGTCGAAAAGCATCTGGAAGAAAAGGGTGTAAGGGTAATTACCGGATCTCTTGCAAAGGAAGTCACAGAAGAAGAGGTTCTTCTATCCGATGGAACCAGACTCCCTGCCGATATGGTCATCATCGCGGCAGGAGTCCGTCCGAATGTGGAACTGGCTCTGGCGGCGGGAATAAGGCTCGGTGAAACGGGCGCCATCCGAGTGGATGAATTTATGGAAACCTCCGAAAAAGACATCTATGCGGCAGGCGACTGTATCGAGCAGTTCCATGCAGTAAGCGGAAAACCCGTATACAGACCGCTGGGTTCCACAGCGAACAAGACAGGCAGAATGGCAGGAAATAACGCTACAGGCGGGAAACTTGAATTCAGAGGTGTCCTTGGAACCGGAATCTTCAAGGTTTTCGATCTGACTGTTGCGCAGACGGGGCTTAGTGAAAATGAAGCGAAAAAAGAGGGATATGAAATCTCGGTGAGCCATAATATAAAGCCTGACCGTCCTGAGTATATGGGCGGGAAAGAGATGGTCATCAAGTCCGTTGCGGATAAAAGTGATGGTAGACTTCTTGGCGTGCAGATTGTAGGCGAGCAGGGTGTGGATAAGAGAATCGATGTATTCGTCGCGCTGATTACCTTCGGAGCCAGGGTGCAGGATCTTGTGCATCTTGATCTTGCCTATGCACCACCGTTTTCCACTACAAAGGATCCTGTGATGTATACAGGAATGATTCAGGAAAATGCAATTTTCGGCAACCGTCCCCTGGTGACCAGTGACGATCTTGAGGAGCTTATGAGTTCTGATGAAAAAGTGGTCATTGTGGATGCCAGAGTGAAGAAACAGTTTGAGGCAGCTCATGTGGAAGAGGCAAGGAATCTCCCTCATTCGGAGTTCAGAGACAGACTGGATGATATGGATAAAGATGCGGTCATCGTGACTTACTGCAATAAGGGGACCACAGGCAATGCTGTGCAGAATATCCTCTTGAACAGAGGATTCAAAAAAGTCTTTAACCTTTCAGGAGGTCATAAGACCTACTCGAGATACAGACATCTCAAGAAAAAACCGGAGTAAAATCCGGTTGTACGTAAACTCATGATAAAAACCTGAAAACATTAAGAGCCTGATCAGTTCCTTTTTGATAAGCTGTCAGGCTCTTAATGTTTTCCGGACTGACTCAGCTTTCCAGAACGTCCTGATATTCATCTGTCTTTTCCATAACACCCTTGGCAAATTCACAGACCGGTCTGATCTTTTTCTGTTCAGATCTGGCTTTCTTCACCATAGCTTTCAAAAGTTTCTTACCGACACCCTGTCCGCTGAAGCAATCATGGACATAGGTATGTTTGATGACGATGATCTCATCACCTTCGGTTTCAAAAATCATCTCTCCAGCTTCCATATCCTCTTCATTCATGAGATAGAGTCTTTTTTCATCCTGTTCAAGTCGCATAACTGGTCCCTCCTCGTCTTTTGCTATATATTTCAGTGCGCCGCTCGGGCATGCA
Source organism: Proteiniclasticum sp. (assembly GCF_032054185.1). Lineage (NCBI taxonomy): Bacteria > Bacillati > Bacillota > Clostridia > Eubacteriales > Clostridiaceae > Proteiniclasticum > Proteiniclasticum sp. The sequence continues at coordinate 149,928 of NZ_DAMBTF010000005.1, read as the reverse complement.
TCAATCAGTTCCATAACTTTTTCTCTGTGATGCTCACCGTCCGGGAAAATCCAGGGTTTCTTTCGTACATTGAATACTCTTCGATTTCCTTTAATACAGACCGCTGAATGAGTGCACAGCTCCAGTCTGAAATAGATATCCAGATCTGTACCCCGATACTTACGATAGCCCTGTTCTATGAGTTCCTTATCCTTCATGACAACCGACCTTTCCTTGGATGTTATTGATGCTGACAGTTACATTTTAACATAAGGGAAACCCTTTTGGTACTGAATGGATTCGAAAACTGAGGTGCTTGTCATTCCGGTTCTTAAGAAAAATATCAGCTTAAAGGAGGTTTTATTATAAGCCTGAGGAGAGATATAATAAGAGAAAAATCACTGATGAGGTAAAATATGATCAGACAGGCACAAAAAGAAGATGCTAAGAGAATTGTTGAGATTTACAGGCCCTATGTGGAAAAAACCGCCATCACATTTGCCTATGAGGCACCGTCGATCACCGAGATGGAAGATAAAATATTATCTTCCTCAGGAAGACACATCTTTCTTGTCCTCGAGATTGGCGGAAAAATTGCAGGTTTTGCCTACAGCTCCGTGTACAGAGGAAGAAAAGCCTATGAACAGACCGTTGAAGTATCCGTTTATCTTCATGAAGAGGAAAACGGAAAGGGATATGGAAGAATCCTTATGGAAGAACTGGAGAAACAGATGAAAGAGAGGGGCGCAGTCGTCGCCATTGCTGTCATCACATCCGGGAATGAAAAGAGCAGCAGTGCATTCGAGAGGATGGGCTATGTTTTCTCTGGTCATCTGCCGAAGGTCGGATTCAAATTCGGTACCTGGTACGGCATCAATCATTACTATAAAATTCTATAAAAGGAAGAAACTGTAGTGCCTGAGAATTCCGGATATGGCAAAGTAAAGCGCGATCTTCTGAAAACATCATTTCAGCTTAAACGAATCTTAAGTATTCGCTATAGATATCTTAAGCTTGATTCTCTATGCTGAAAGTAATGAAAATGCATACAAAGGAGACAGTTATGGGCAAAAGGAGCAGAAAAGTCAGTCAGAGGATGATTATCGGAGTACTAGCAATTATACTCGCAGGATCAGGGCTCTACAGTTATCTAAGTCGTGATAAGAATCAGTCAAAACCTCCCGTCCTGAATGTTCTGATGAACAACAGCATCAGAAGAGAAGCCGTTCTTGGAAGCTATGAATGGCACAGCGGCAGAAAAAGTGTCATTGCTGATGCCGATCATCCGGCCATGTTTGAATATGGTGAAAGCAGCACCTTGGAGGCGAGTAAAGGTCAGAAAGTCTACATGAGCGTAGCTCAGAATGAGGGTGAGCTGCCACATAGCATATCGTCTTTTGAAGTCTACAGAAAAGGCAGCAGAGAAAAACTTGAGGATGCGAAGTACAGCGTGAACGGAGAAACCGTTGTACTGGATATCCAGGAATCTTCAGGAGATTATGTCTATATGATTCGTATGGATTACGGCGACAAAGGAGAGGCGCATTATGGTCTCCATATTCTTGTGGACCAGCAGAGCTTTTCCCTCGAAAATCTGAAAAACCTTAAGACGCCATATGTCGGGGATCACGGGAAAGTCGGAGCGATTCTAAAAGAGATGCCTGTACCGGGAAGCGGTTATGTACAGCAGTATATGGGTCTTAAGACAGAGAAAGAGCCATACGGTGTGATCGTTTATTACGAGCCCAAAGAAGAGCTCTCGGGAAACATCATCATGCCGGAAAAAGATCCGGCCAACGAGATCTATCTCAATATGGAGAAAAATGCTCTGGTTCTTCTGTCTCTCATCGATAATGCAGGGCAGGTCACTTTCAGAGTGAGAAACACCCCATCAGAGGGCCAGCTGGAAGAGGATGAATACAAGACTTCTATAACCTTTACCGAAACCGAGCTTTCAGAGAAGTACGGATCCCTGGAGAATATTCTGGAGAACAGAGAACTATTTCCTGAAGAGTAGAGGCAAGGAAAGAAAGAAGCATGATCTTTCATAAACAGAATGAAATGACCGTCCATGGTGAATCTCACCATGGACGGTCATAACTTTATTTAAGAAGAAAGGGGGAACTTACTTCTTAGCTACATATCCTCATTGTCTTTTCCGAAGTTCGGATTGACGTCCGGTCTTATGGTCGGATTGACATTAGGATCTGCATTCGGATTAACATAAGGGTCATTGTGCACTTCAGTGATTACAGGCCCTCTGTCTCTTGATGGTGCTCTGTATTCACCCTTGTCAGGTGAACCTGACTGCCTGATTTCATCAAGCTGAGCTTTCTGCTCGGCTTCTTTCTGTCTGTCTTCTTCTTCCACTTTTTTCTGAATCTCTTTAAGACTTCCTTTGCCTTCTTCCATGTTGCGTTCTAATTTATTCAGCATATTCTTTGCGAATTCTCTTCCGCCGATTCCAAATGCCAGAGCGAAAGCAACCGCTGCCGCTACGATCAGTGCGATGAAGAGGGTTTCCACAAACAGTGCACCGATGCCAAGATGTGACAGCGCCATAAGTGCTGCAATGGCAATGATGACAAACTTCACAACGATGGCGGCAAATCTTGCCTCAGGTATGGTCTTCACAATAAACTTCTTGACCACTGAACCTAGGATATATCCGCCAAAAAGGATAAGCATTGCGCTGATGATCATTGGGAGATACGCAATGACAGCGGCTCCTATGGTCTGGAAGATTTCCAGGCCGATGAGATCGAAAGCCTGCACAGTGAAGAATAAAACGATCAGTACCTTCACGATCATTCCGATGACATTACCCAGATCAAAACCGGATGCTTTCGGTTCATCCATGATGTCTGCAACTCTATCGGATAGGCCGAATCCGTCGATGAGGTTTTCTACAAGATCTCCGACCAGCTTGGCGATGAATACACCAATCACGATGAGAATACCGGCTGCGATGATCTGAGGGATGATGTTGGTTATTCTGGTGAGCATATCTACAGCGGGATCTGTAATGGCTCTGATGTCCAGTACTTCAAGTGCTGCGATGATGAATGGGATGAGTACGATGACATACAGGATCTTACCGCCTAAATCCGCTAAAGATACACTGTTCTGGGTCTGCTGCCCTCTATCAGAAGAGTGCTCAAGACCCATTTTCTGTTTCAGTCTGTCCACTTTCAGTCTCTGAAGGAAACCCATAACCAGCTGCTGTACAATCTTTGCGATGACAAATCCAAGGAAGAGAAGCAGTGCTGCTCCAATCAGTCTTGGAATGTATCCAAGGAATGTGCCCACCATTTCGGTAAGTGGTGAGGAAATGTTCGTCAGACCGAAGCGGTCAAATATGCTTGGCAGGAAGAATAGTATGGTCAGGATGAATCCGAGTTTACCCAGAAGCTCTGCGATACTGTTTGCGTCTCTCGCGCTTTCACCAAGTTTTTCATTCAGTTTTAAAGCCTTAGCCCCTTTTACGATGAGCATCTTGACAAGATAGGCGACTGCGATGGCGATGATGAGATAGATGATCCCGACAAGAATATCGGGAAGACTTCTCTCTATGCTGACAGTTAGATCATTCATGATATCACTCCTTATAAATCAGTATGAATTTGGTTCTTGGACTGATTATAGGCAAGAGATATTGATAAACCTAAAATAAAATGTGAAGAAACATTGAGTTTACAAAGAGTTATCAGGGTATACACTTATTCGAAATATGTGTTCACAGATGAAATTCATCCTGTTTTCCGTATGATTTCCGTCCTGATTCTGGAGATGTGTATAGCGGGTTCAATATCACATACATGTTTATGCTATAATTGATTGTCAGAAGAATAACTAAATAATCCCAAATAAAAGTTTATTTTTATCTTATTAAGTGGTATAATATACTACATACTAATCAATATAGAAGAGGTGCAGAATATGAAATTAAAGCTGGAAAACATTCAGAAATCCTTTGACAATAAGGAAGTTCTGAAGGACATCACATTCGAATTCGAAAAGGGAAAGATCTATGCTCTGCTTGGCAGAAACGGTGCGGGAAAGACCACACTTTTCAATATCCTTGCAGATGAAATCAGGGAGGACAGCGGAAGTGTGAGCCTTGTTGAAGAAACTGGGATGAGGTCTCTGGAAATCGAGGATCTATCTTATGTCTACTCATCGCCTGTATTGCCTGATTTTCTTACAGGCTATGAATTCATCAGATTTTTTATGGACATCAATAAAGATAAGATCGCTCCGGAAAAAACCATCGATGACTATTTCGATCTCATAAAGATCGACAGAGAAGACCGTCACAGGCTGATCAAAGGGTATTCCCACGGCATGAAGAACAAAGTCCAGATGCTTCTTTTTCTCATCGCGAAACCACCGGTCATCCTTCTTGATGAACCGCTGACATCCCTTGATGTGGTTGTGGCCCTTGAAATCAAGAGACTTCTGAGAAGCATAAGAGAAGATCATATCATCATCTTCTCCACCCATATCCTTCAGCTTGCGACAGATCTGTGTGATGAGATCGTCATACTAAGCGAGGGGAAGCTCAGCCTTTTAGATCATGATATGCTCAGTGATGCCGACTTCGAGGAAGAGATCATGACAAGGCTTAAGGAGGGAACCAATGATTAACAGTATCCTGACCATCATGAAAGTGGAGACGTCGATCTTCATCAACGGATTTCTCTACTTCCTGAAAAAGCTGTTCTTTCTGAAGAAGCTCCTGAAATCCACGAGCTATTCCTTCTTGAAGATTAAAAATGTCATCGGTTATGCGGCTCTTGTTTATCAGGTGATCTGGGGGTCCATCAAGGCACTTCTCATTCCGCTCATCTTCATCATCCTTCCGGGATTTATCGGCTTACCTGAAAATACAGGGAATCCATACATCCTCATCTTTGTGTTCTACTTTATACTGAGACTGACAAGCAGTGCGCTGCTTGAGCAGAACATCCAGAAGTTTATCATGGTGAAGGAGCTTCGGATGAATCCGAGGGTCTACGCCCATGCGTTTCTTCTGAAAAAGGAAGGATTCAAGTTCATCGGGAGAACCCTTGCATTTCTTCTCGTGGGCGGTCTCATGTCCTTGTCCATTGAGAGAGTATTTCTGACGTCGGTGATGGCTGTTTTTGTATCATTGATATCGGAAACCCTTCACCTGTATCTCTTTAAAAAGAAAGGTTTTGTTCTTGAGGAACATAATACTCTCCTCATCATTGTCTGGCTTATACTGATCTTTACAAGCTATGGCGCATATTTCCTTCTGCCGTCGCTTAGTCCGGAAAGCTTCATGTATCATCCTGTATTCATTTTAGCCCTTGCAGCATCTGCTGCCTTCTCTTTGAGATACATCATCCGTTTTGATGCCTACGGAGAGGCACTGGGGCGTGCCACAAGTCTCGAGAAGATGAGCAGACTTCAGAATGCCATGAAAGAAGCTCGTACTGCTGATGTCAGAATGAAAGACAAGGACATGGTCCTTGAAGAAAGCGACAGAACCCGTTATGAGAATAAAGAAGGGTTTTCCTATCTCAATGCGATATTCTTTGACCGTCATAAAAAGTTTTTCTACAAACCGGTTGTCATCAAGACAGCCATCGTGACAGCACTTTTTGTGATACTTATCGGGGCTGGACTTATTTTTGATAAAGCCATACTGGGAGAGGCGGCAAGAGGATTATCCTCTGAATATAATATATTCATTTTTATCATGTATATGCTGTGCAACTCAAATAGAGAAACTAAAGCGATGTTTTTCAACTGTGATCTTTCCATGCTTAAATACGGATTCTACAGACAGCCGAAGGCGCTCCTTGAAATGTTCACCTTAAGGCTGAAAAGAATCGTCATGGGGAATCTGATTCCAACTTTTGCCATCATCCTGGGTATTCTCGTTTTATCGACTGTGTCGGGTGCGAGAAACTATATGGAAATCCTGCCGGTCATCCTCATGCTGATCTCGCTTTCTCTGTTTTTCTCCATCCACTATATCTTCATGTACTATATTTTCCAGCCCTATACCTCATCCATGGAGGTCAAGAATCCGTTTTTCAGCATCATAAACGGACTGGTCTACTTCGTGTCCTATATGGCACTGCAGATCAGAACACCTGCTGCAGCCTTTCTGCCGGTGATCATCATTTTCTCTATTCTCTATGCACTGGTGGCGGTAATTTTAGTCTATAAGAAGGCGCCTCAAACATTCAGGGTGAAATAATCTAAAAATTGTGTATAATAATAACATGAAATTTTTTGTTGAAACAATTGGTTTCAACTGGATGAAAGAGGTGCATGATAATGAAAAATGGTGTAATGTTTCAGGCATTTGAGTGGTATCTCCCCCATGAAGGGGCATATTATCTGGACATGATCAGAAAGCTCCCGGAGCTTAAGGATATCGGTGTAACGGCAGTATGGCTGCCGCCCGTCTGCAAAGCGACAAGCTCCTATGATACCGGATACGGGATCTATGATCTCTACGATCTGGGTGAATTTGATCAGAAGGGTTCAGTCAGGACCAAGTACGGAACCAAAGAGGAACTTCATCAGCTGATTGATGCCATTCATGAACACGGCATGCAGGTTTATGCGGATGTGGTCCTTAATCATAAAGCAGCGGCTGACTTTGAAGAGGAGTTCATGGCTGTTAAAGTGGACAGCTCCGATAGAACAGTGGATATCGAGAAACCGAAAAAAATCAGAGCATGGACCGGATTCAACTTTCCCGGAAGAAAGGGGAAGTATTCTGAGTTCAGCTGGAACTTCAACCACTTCACAGGAGTCGATTACGACACCATAACAGAGGATAAAGGAATCTTCAGAATCCTTGGAGAGAATAAAGGCTGGAACTGGGGCGTATCTCATGACAACGGCAACTTCGACTATCTCATGTTTGCGGATATCGACCATGCTCATCCGGATGTCAGAGAAGAGCTCAAAAGATGGATCGACTGGTTCATTGATGAGCTGAAACTTGACGGGATCAGGTTTGATGCGGTCAAACATATCGACGGCAGTTTTCTTGAGGATTTCTCTAAGTATATTCTGGAAAAACATGGAGAGGATTTCTATCTGCTTGGGGAATACTGGGACCACAGCATCAAGAACAAGAAGCAGTTCATGAAAACGACCAAGTACAGACTGGATCTTTTTGATGTTGCGCTTCATTTCAATCTTTTCGGCGCATCTCAGAACGGAGACGGTTATGACCTCAGAAAGCTGTTTGACGGGACAATAACCAAGGAAAACCCTTCCATGAGCGTGACTTTTGTGGACAATCATGATTCCGAGCCTGGACAGTCTCTGAACTCGTTTGTTGAACCGTGGTTCAAGGAGATCGCCTATGGATGCATACTTCTTCGCAAAGACGGCTATCCCTGCATTTTCTATGGAGACTATTACGGCATCGGTGGAGAATACATGATTGAGCCGATGAAGGAAAAAATTGATGTGCTTTCGCTCATCCGAAAAAACCACGCATACGGCAGTCAGGATGACTATTTTCAGGAGCCGCACCTCATCGGATGGCTGAGACATGGAAATGAGGAGCATCCGGGGAAATGCGCTGTCGTCATCTCCATCAAGGAAAAGAAAACCATAAGGATGTTTGTGGGAGAAGATCAGACAGGAAAGGTTTTTGCCGATTTTACAGGAAACTGCAAAGATAAGGTGGAAATCGATGAGGAAGGGTATGGCGAATTTGCTGCAGAACCCGGAAGCATATCCTGCTGGATTGAAGACGGAATCAAGCTATAATAACTTTTTGATCAGAATGACATGAATGGACTGCACCTTGAAGATGCAGTCCATTTATGATTTCTAAAGCACTTAGATGGAATCTCATCTGTGAATATGTTACTGTGACGGATGTGCTTCTGTAATCCGTCTTTTTTGTATGTTATGATTGAAATACAAACAGCCAAGGAGAATGATATGAGAAAAGTGAAACAGGGTGTGTACAGTATTTTCGGAAGAATCTATATACCGGAAGAGATTATGGGGAAGAGCGATCTCCTTCTGCATATTTCCGATACGCCTTCGCAGATATTTCCAGCGCTGAGAATGCTCATCCGAAAACTGAAACCGAAGGTGATTATTCATACAGGGGATCTCTCCGACAACATCAAGCTGGAGTTCAATGAGAACCTGATGAAAGATTTCGTTCTGCAGGCAAAGAAAATCATCCGCATCATGGAGTTCTCTTCAGCAGAAGAAGTCTATATTGCCATGGGCAATCACGATAAACTGAGAGAAGTGGAGAAACTTAAGGAAAGAAGCATACTGGCAGAAATGGGGAAGATCATAAGGATCGGGGAATATGATATTCATTTTTCTCATTACTATGAGGACGTGATGACAGAGCCTAAGGATTATAATCTTTATGGGCATAATCCCCTCATGAAGAATCACAAAGTGAGAAACCGGTGGTTTCTAAATGGGGTATCCAGCATCAATGTCATCGACCTTTCCACAGGGAAGGTTTATGAACTGAGATATCCATGGAGTACAGACGATTACAGGTATCGAAGAAGAAAAAGCGGCCTTTAGATAAGAATAATGATTGAGGAGAATGAGAGATATGGTGGAATTACTAAGGACCGGTCCCGGAATAGTACTGATCGAAACCCATGACGAAAATCAGCTGAAGGCGTTCTATGATGTGAGTTCGGAACATGGCATGTTCAGCCTGCTTGATGCGTTCAGCCTAGCCACGGAAGGAGAAACCATTGTGCTCATCACACCTGAGGACCACAAGGTGCTTCGAAGCAGTGAAGACAGATATGCGGTTATCCTTCAGGATGAGCCGTCTGTCATTCTCTCGAATCTCATCAACAGCGGGATGAGTGCCTATGTCGGGAAAACCAAGATCGTCTCGAGGACCATCATCATGAGAACCATGGGTGATATGGAAAAAGTCTTTGACGAGCTTCAGGAAGACTATCACGGCATTGAGGGAAGCATTATGGAGTTCATCAATTCCAATCTTGAACAGGGCGTGATCATCGCGCTGACGGACAGATCACTGAACCGGCAGGTGACCCTCGGCGACATCTATATGGAAAAGTGTCTGCTCATCAATGAAAATTATTTCACCATATTCAAGGAGCTGCGCTCAAATGCGCTGAAATATCTCAACAGCGGCCTGGGCAACAAAGTCTGGTACGAAATGGATATCCGAATCTATGATATGTACGGCGCCTTCAAGCTTCATTTTGAGCGGCTGATCAACGTCCTGACCGAACTGGAGATGGGAATTGTTCTTGGGAGCTCCTGGTCCAAGGATTACCCGAAGATGCTTCTGGCTGTTGATGTGTACAGCGTAAGGTTCTTCTCATTCTACGAGCCCCATTACATCAAGAAGGTCCTTCTGGGGATGGAATATGTGGATGACGGGACAAGAATTGTGGATTATGATCTCTATATGGGTAAAAAGAAAATATCCTGGAGAGACCTGACGAAAGACAGAAAGATGACCCGGGATAGACTGGGGCTGCTCTACAGACAGGAAACCCTTTCCAATCTGACCCATGATGAAGAGCTGAAAATCTATGAAATGGAAGCGAAAGTGATGGAGACAAGAAAAAGATAGTTTCTGTGCTTTTGAGAAATATTCCGCTTTTCCGAAGCAGAAAGATATGAGATGACCGGCTGGCTGATTTAAGTGAGAGCGGTCATTTTCTATGGGATTATTTAACATTGAGTTAATAAATTTTACAGGTTATAGACAGACATGGTCAGATAGAAGATACTAATCATAGGATGATTAATGATTTCCGCTTTATCTCAACGATTATCCTGAGGGAGGCTGTCATGGGCAGAACCAGCAATAAAGTGATCTATCTATCCTCTATGCTCATATTCGGTAGTATCGGGCTTTTCGTCCGGAAGATTCCCATGCCTTCACTGCACATCGCTTTCATGCGGACACTTATCGGAACTGCAGTCATGGCGGTCATTTATCTCATATCGAGGAAGAAAATAGACAGAAAGGCAGTTTGGGAGAACAGAATCAATCTGCTCTGCGCGGGTACGTTTCTTGGGATAAACTGGATTCTTCTTTTTGAAGCGTATAAAGGGACGACGATTGCAGGTGCAACACTTGCCTATTATATGGCTCCGATCATCTTTGTTATTCTCTCGTTTTTCATCATGAAAGTTAAGATTACAGAAATCAGGATTCTGACCATTTTCCTGTCCTTTTTCGGTCTGATCATCCTGCAGATGGAGGATTTTACGATCTATGGCAACATGTATTCCATAGGAATAGCCTATGGCCTGGCGGCAGCTTTCTTTTATGCCTTGGTCATTATTCTCAACAGGAGAATGCATAAGATAGAAGGACTGGACAGAACGTTCATGGAGCTCTTTCTTTCCCTTGCCGTTCTCTCCCTGTATATGGTGGCAACCGGACATTTTTCCGATTTTGTCATCCCGAAAGGTTCACTTATCTATATCCTTATTCTGGGGATTCTTCATACAGGGCTTGCCTACTATCTCTATTTTTCAACCGTGGACAAACTCGATTCACAGCATGTGGCTCTCTTAAGCTATATCGACCCCATGGCGGCGATTATCTTCTCCGCGGTTTTTCTTGGGGAAAAGGTATACTTCAATATGATTCTGGGGGCACTTCTGATTCTTGGGTCTTCTCTACTTTTCGAAATGATCGGTAAGAAAGAAGAGCGCAGAAGCTGAGTTTAATCAGTTTCCACGCTCTTTATTGATGTTATTCTGCTGCAATTGGGACATAGATTCTTGCAAGAAGCTCGTCATCCAGCATATAAAGTGCTGCAGGATTAAGCTCTGCTCTTTTCAGTTTACCGAGAATTGCGTTGAAGTTGCTTTCTTCTTCAACCTGCTCGTCCACATACCATTTGAGGAAACTGATTGTAGCATGTTCCTTTTCTTCGATGGCGATATCCATGAGATTATAGATTCTTTTTGTTACGGATTTTTCATGGACTAAGGACTTTTCAAAAGTATCCTTATAGCCGTCAAATTCCACTTCAGGATCAGGAATGCCCTTTAAAATCACTCTTGCATTCATTTCGATGAGATAGTCATAGAATTTCATGGCATGATCCACTTCTTCCTTTGCCTGTATACGATAGAAATTCGCAGCTCCAGGATAGTCATTGTCTTCGCAGTATGCGACCATGGAGAGATACAGATAGGAGGATAGAAGTTCATAGTTGATCTGATCATTGATGGCGTCGATTAGTTTCTGACTTAGCATAAACATTACTTCCTTTTTCTTCATATTTTTTGTGTCTATATCCTTACAATATACGGAAAATGAGGAAAGTGCAAACTTTTCGGACTTAAACAGAGATCATATTTACCAACTGTTCATTGATTGGATTTTGAATATAAAGGTGCTGATGTGTAGAATGAAAGCATAGTCAGGCTGATTGCCGCTTGATTCGCTATATGGATCGGGCAGTCAGCTTAATCTTAGAAAAGAGTGAGGTAGGAGAAAGAGATGGATAATACAATACGAGTTGAAGGAAAAGGAATAATCAGACGTAGACCCGATGTCATACAGCTCAGCTTCAATCTGAAATTCGAGGATGAAAAATATCAGGAAGCACTGGAGCTTTATAATGAAGGGTACGAAAATTTCATCGGTGCTGTTACAGAAGCAGGACTTCCGAGAGAAGAGATGAAGACCGCAAATCTTCATGTCGGCACTCATTATGAGCAGGAACATGACGGCAGAAATTACAGGAGTGTATTTAAAGGATACCTCATCACGTCGAATCTTTATCTGGAAATGCCCATGGATCTTTCCCTGCTTTCCAGAGTCGTTGAAAAGATTGCAGGAAGGGGAACCACTCCTGAGTTCACCATAACCTTCGGGATAAAAGATGAAGACAGGGATCTTGATGAAGCTCTGAGAGAAGCGGCACTTGATGCAAAGAAGAAAGCATCTGTTCTTGCGGAGACCATGGGGTTTTCCTTAGGTCATGTGAAGTCGGTGGTTGCAGTCAGTGAGGACAGCATCATCTATCATTCAAGGGTAGAGATGCCCAGAGAAATGAAGGCAATGGAGATGGACATCTCACCACGGGAAGTGGAGATCGAAAGAAAAGTCGAAGTGGTTTTTGAAATCCTCTAGAAAAAATCAATTGTAAATCTTTCATGGACAAAGTATAATAAAGTCTAAAAAACTTTGACATGAGGTAACAGAAGATGAAAATGAGAACGACAGACCCCGATAAAACCGTTAAAAGAGAAACCTTTTCCACTTCACTGACCGTATTTTTTGCGACCCTCGGTTCAGCAGTGGGGCTGGGCAATATCTGGAAATTTCCCTATATGACAGGCATGAACGGAGGAGGAGCCTTTATACTGGTATACCTCCTCTTTGTGCTGGTTCTGGGTATTCCCATCATGCTCGCTGAGTTCTTTCTGGGGAGAAAAACCAGGTCCAATGTAATCGGCGTATTCACCAAACTGAAAGCCCACAGGTTCTGGAAGATCATCGGTTACTTCGGTCTGCTTTCTTCTCTTCTCATCATGTTCTTCTACAGCACTGTTGCCGGATGGGTCTATGCATATGTTTTCAGAGCGCTGAGAGGTGATTTCAGATTCCTCGGCTCTCTTGGTATCGCTGAAGCAAGGGCGGCATCAGAAGGTATTTTCAGCGAAACTCTGCTTGGCGGTTCACCTATGATCTGGCAGGGTATCGTCATCGTCGTGGTTGCGGTTGTACTTCTTGGCGGTGTGAAGAAAGGGATTGAAAGGGTCACGAAGACGCTGATGCCCGTTCTTCTTGTCCTCATCCTCATTTCCGCAGTACGTGCACTGACCCTTACCGGAGCAGGAGAAGGACTGTCCTTTCTGATGAAGGCGGATTTCTCCAAGCTCAGTACCGGGTCTATACTTGCCGCTATGGGACTTGCATTCTTCAAGCTTTCTCTTGGTATGGGCACTATGGTCACTTACGGAAGCTACTTCAATAAAGAGAACAATCTAGTGGGTACCTCCTTCAAAGTGGCTTTTTCCGATGTAGCCGTGTCACTCCTGGCGGGCCTTGCCATCTTCCCTGTGGTATTCACCTTCGGTCTTGCACCTGAAGGTGGTCCTGGGCTTCTTTTCCAGACCATACCGCTGGTGTTTTCCATGCTGCCTCTGGGTAACCTTCTGCTCATCGCATTTTTCCTCCTTACGGCAATCGCCTCCACAACTGCTATGCTTTCCATGGTGGAAGTGCCGATCGCCATTCTGACAGAAGAAACCAGAATGAAAAGAAGTACAGCTGTTGTTCTCACTACAGGACTCATGTTCATAGTGGGTGTGCTCACAACTCATCCCGATGCGGTATTCGGTCATGTGGAAATCTTCGGAAGAAATCTGTTTGATTCCTTCGACTATATCTCTTCCAATCTGCTTCTGCCTTTAGGCGGACTGCTCATCACCATATTTGTGGCATACTTCGTCAGAAAAGACAGCCTGATTGAAGAGATGACAAATGAGGGGCAGCTGCAGAACAGAAGAGTCATTGAATTACTGCATCTTGTTCTGAAGACTGTGACCCCCGTACTCCTCATCATCGTATTTCTTAATGCTCTGGGGATACTGAATCTCTGATCTGTAATCCCCATTACGATACATATAAAGCCCTGAAAGGCGACTTTCAGGACTTTTTTTCCGCTTTTTCTTTAACTAGCGAGGTGACATAGGGTATAATTATTCAGTGATGGAAAGTGAAAGCAAAAGATAAAGAGGAGGTGCCAGATGAACCCAGAAGAAAGAATCGAACTGCTTACAAAACTGCTTGAAGAAAACAGGTTTAAAGCACTACGTGAAGAAATCATAGAACTCAATGAAGTGGACATTTCTGAATTCATCGGGATTCTGCCTAGAGATAAAGCCATTATCGTATTCCGTTTTCTGCCGAAGGATCTTGCTGCAGAAGTATTCTCGAATCTTGAGATCGATATTCAGGAAAAGATCATCCATGAAATCACGGACCAGGAACTTGGCTACATCTTAGATGAAATGTTCATGGACGATATGGTGGACATGCTGGAAGAGCTTCCTGCAGGGGTCGTCAAAAGAGTCCTCAAAAATACAGATGAAAAAACACGCCAGGCCATCAATACTTTCCTGAAGTATCCCAAGGATTCCGCAGGAAGCATCATGACCGCTGAATATACAAACCTTCGTGCGGATATGTCCGTCAAGGAAGCCATCAGATATCTGAGAAAAAACGGTGCAGACAGCGAGACGCTCTATAACTGCTATGTCATCGACAGAAACAGAGTGCTTGATGGGGTAATCACCTTAAGAACTCTTCTTCTCTCCCGTGACGAGGAAATGGTTTCAGATATCATGGAAGACGATGTCATCAAAGTGCATACTTCAGACGACAAGGAAAATGCGGCCTATCTCTTCAACCGTTATGATTACCTGTCTCTACCTGTTGTGGATTCAGAAGACCGGCTAGTGGGCATCATCACCGTCGATGACATCATCGATGTTATGGAAGACGAGGCCACGGAAGACTTTGAACTTATGGCAGCAACATTCCCTTCAGGCAAGCCGTATCTCAAGACACCGGCATGGGAGCTTGCAAGAAACCGTATCGTGTGGCTGACGGTGCTCATGATTTCAGGTGTCATCACAGGAGGAATCCTGTCAAGATATGAGGAAGCATTTACCGCCATTCCGCTTCTTGTCACCTTCATCCCCATGCTCACAAATACAGGGGGTAATGCGGGCTCACAGGCGAGCACCCTCGTTATCCGTGGTATGGTCCTTAATGAAATTGAAATGGCAGACGGTCTGAAAGTCCTCTGGAAGGAATTCAGAGTAAGTCTTATCGCAGGACTTTTCCTTGCAGTGATCAACTACATCAGACTACGCATTTCCTACCCTGGTCAGGAAGGAATCGTTCTTGTTGTTTCCCTTGCCATCTTTGCGACGGTCATCATTGCAAAGATTGTTGGCGGACTGCTTCCGATCATTGCAAAAGTATTCAAAGCCGACCCTGCCATCATGGCAGCTCCGCTTATTACGACCATTGTGGATGCCCTGTCGCTCATCATCTATTTCCTTCTGGCAGGGGTCATACTTAATCTGTAGTTATCTGAAGTGATAAGGAGGGACGGACTTGGAAGACAGCGGTGAAAAGAAGAAATCCTATCTAAAAAGCATAGGTCTCATCATCCTTCTGGGTGTTGCCCTGGGGGTTCTTCTGGCCGTTCTTGATGTTGATCTCTCATTTATGGAACGTATCGGTTTTATAGAGATTCCAGTGGTGCTGCTTCTGTTCTATGTAGGTGTCTTCCTAGTGATCAATATTCATGAGCTTGGACATCTCGTATTCGGTAAGCTCCTTGGATACAGGTTTCTGATGTTTCGTGCCGGAATCTTTTCCATCCATAAGGAAAATGGAAAGCTTAAGTTTTCTCTCATAAAGAATGTCGGATACGGCGGGCTCTGCGCGATGATTCCTGCGGAGGATTCCGATCTAAAGGATTTTGCCATCTATTCCACTGGCGGAATCATCTTCAATCTTCTGACAGGAGTCCTTTTTCTCTTCCTGCCAGAAATCCTGTCCTTAGATATGATTTATGCTCTGCCGGTTTACGGTACAGGTATGGTGTCCATCATTCTTGCCCTCATCAACGGATGGCCGTTTTTCAGTATGAATCAGCCCACGGATGGAATGATGCTTTTCAGTATTCTAAAGAAGAATCCTCTGGCCGAAAGGTTTTATGAAAGCGTCATTCTTTCGAAAAAGCTGATGACCGGAGTAAGGCCGAGAGATCTTAATCTGAAAGAGCCGAAGCTTCCTCTTGAAGATCACCATGAGACAGGCAATGTGCTCTATCTCTATTTCATGGCACTGGATCGGGGAGACGAGGAGTCTGCGCGTAAATACATCCTCATCATCGAAGAGAACCTCTCTAAAGTTCCGCCTTATGCTCTTCCGGCATATTATTATGAAATCATCTTCTTCAGTCTGATTACCGGTGATATGGAGAAGGCAGTCAGGTATCATGATAAAGCAGGGAAGATCCTTCTTAGGGACAGAGACATCAACGGGATGAGAATCAAAGCATACTATGCCTATTATGTGGAAAAGGATAAGGTGAAAGCACAGCACCTCGCAGAAGAGGGCATCAGTGTCATGGGAAAATATCCCTTCAGAGGTCAGGCGATTTTTGAAGAGGATCAGCTGAAAAAGCTGATCGATAAGATTGAAATGAAAGGTGAGTGACCGGATATGTTTTTCGGTGCTTACCTTTTCTTCATTTCTTTTTAAGGTAAAAGTCAGTTTCTTACGAAAAGATGAAGAAGATAATTATGTGATGTTAAACTCTTTTCCTCATAATAAGAGTAATAGATTGAGGGGCTGGTGAAAATGGATATGGCTGAGAGCAGAATCGAAGCACGAAGAAGGATGAAAAAAAAGAAGAAAAATACCAGGACCATGATCATGGGGATCATCGGTCTTATGCTCCTTGTCCTTTTCGGGTTCTGGCTTCAGGGTCGTATTGTACCGGATACGGATGAAAAGTGGGAAGATGGTATCGATATTTCCGATCCGCAGGAAAGAATTTCTAGCATCGATATGCTGAACGAGAAGACCAGGGAGGCGGCAGTGCTTTTTCTACGCATTGCTGAGGATGAGGGCCTTCAGATCCAGATTACTGAAACCTACAGAACACAGGAAAGACAGGATTATCTGTATGAGCAGGGACGTACAAGGCCTGGACAGGTGGTCACCTGGACGAGAAATTCACAGCATACAAAGCGGAATGCATTCGATATCGCAAAAAATGTCCGTGGAGAAGAATACAGTGACAAAGAGTTTTTCAGAAAAGCTGCAGAAATCGGAAAGATGATCGGCCTTGAAGCCGGTTATTTCTGGGAAGACGGAAAACAGGATATGCCGCATTTTCAGATGAACCGTTTCGGAAGGATTCACTATCCGGAAGGATATGAATAAACGGATAAAGCGTCAGTTCATTTCGTCCTAATGGCATTTTATATAAAAAGATATCAGTACTGTCAATATTATGAATTTTAAAAAGGCGATGGATATAAATCTGTTGCCTTTTGTTTTTACACTGTTAAAATATTGCAGTTATAATGAAAAGAAGAATCGTAATATAACAAATATGAGCAGTCAATCTGTAAGGAGGTAACCTATGGAACAGAATCTGATTATTACCTGGCATGGACATTCATGTTTCTCTGTCACTTACGACCAGTTCACTTTCGTCATAGATCCTTATGAAGACAACAGCGTACCCGGACTGGTACCGCTCAGTCTTTTTGCTGATGAGGTTTATGTGACGCATAATCACAGTGACCATAACTACACTAAGGCAGTGACCATAAGGGACAATTCCAGAACATCACCCTTCACACTCACAAGGATACCCTGTGCACATGATGACAATGAAGGTCAGAAAAGAGGCATGAGCGACATTCTTCTTTTTGAAAGAGAAGGTCTGAGGCTTGCACATCTCGGAGACATCGGAGAAGTCCTGAGTGATGATAAGCTCGAAGTCCTGAAAGGACTGGACGCTGTGATGATTCCTGTAGGAGGGTATTATACGATAGATGCCCAGGAAGCCAAGAATCTGATTGATCAGATCAGACCGAGAGTTGTCATACCTATGCATTATCGTACAGAACGGATCGGTTTAGAGGAGATTTCGCATCTTGATGATTTTCTCACAAGGGTTAATGATGCGGTATTCTATGACAACAGCAGTGTGATCATCAATAAAGATACACCACCACAGACCGCTATTCTGCCCTACGAGTAAAGTTCATGTATCAAAGATCCATTTCGATTTGAGATGGATCTTTTTTTAGCGTTTCTCGCTGATATGCTCGATGGGATTTATATTTTCTACGGTTTGATCTGATGTAGAGGAAGGCTTTAATCATAAAGAGGAGATACTTAAGCTGAAAAATAGAATGCATAAGAAGTATTATGTAAATAAAAATCAAGTTATGGATATACTGTGTTAGTTGAAACTACGGAAGTTTTCTAGCTGGAAAGGAAAGACCTGCGCCGTTTCTTTTTCAGATGGAAGAATTGATCGGCATAACTCTCGATATGGCTTAATTCTTATCCATTTATGGATATATGTGTAATTGTTTTCATGATAGAATGAAGATAGTGATAAGGAGCATATGCTCCATAAGGAAGTGATGAAGTGATCAGTGAAGTCAATAAAGTATTTATGCTGAGTACGAAAGAGACCAGTTACATCTTTCGTGTTCTTCCCTCAGGTCATCTTGAAAATCTCCATTATGGAAACAGACTTAAAGAACAGGATTTTCGTGGAATCCATATGAAACAGAATGCGGGAGCAGGCAGCTCCGTACTCTATATGGAGGAGGCCATGTCCCTTGATCTTCTTCCCTTGGAATATTCCTTCAACGGAAAAGGTGATTATCGGGTGATGCCCCTTGAAATGGAAATGCCTGACGGGTCATTTGTCTGTGATTTTGTCTATGCCGGTCATGAAATCATGGAAGGGACGATGCCCATGAATGAGCTGCCTGATGCCCATGGAGATGGAGTCACTATTGTGGTTGAGCTTCGAGATAAGCTGTTTCCCATAACCATGAAGCTCAGCTACACAGTGTTTTCTGACTGCGATGTCATCACAAGGCGAACTGAAATCATCAATCATTCCAAAGAGACCGTAAGGCTTAGAAAGATCATGAGTTTATGTCTTGATCTTCTGTCCGACGGATTCGATGTGATGACTTTGGATGGCGGATGGATCAAGGAAGCCCATGCTCACCGAAGGGAACTTTCCCAGGGGATGCTCATCAATGACTCCACAACAGGCGCGAGCAGCAACAGACATAACCCTGGAGTCATCCTCATGAAGAAAGAGACCACAGAAGATCATGGACGCTGCTATGGATTCAATCTCATGTACAGCGGAAATCATCATACGGCCATTGAGGTTTCAAATCATGGCATCGTGAGGGTCATTCAAGGGGTATCTCAGCATAATTTTCACTGGCCGCTCGCATCAGGGGAAAGCTTTGAGACCCCTTCAGCTGTCCTGACCACATCGGGAAAGGGACTGAACGATCTCAGTCATCATTTTCATGACTTTGTAAATCATCATGTGATCAGTGAAAGGTGGCAGAAAAAACCAAGACCCATACTTATGAACAACTGGGAGGCGACCTTTTTCGATTTCAACGAAAGAAAAATCATGTCCCTTGCAAAAGAGGCATCTAAACTTGGCGTGGAGCTCTTTGTTCTGGATGACGGCTGGTTTGGAAAGAGAAACAATGACCATGCCGGTCTTGGCGACTATGAGGTCAACAGGAGCAAACTTCCTGGAGGGATTTCAAATCTAGCAAGAAAGATAAAGGCACTGGGCATGTCCTTCGGGCTCTGGTTTGAGCCTGAAATGATCAATGAAGACAGTGAGCTTTTTCGGAAACATCCGGAGTATGCCATGAAAGTGCCTGGAAGAAAACCTTCAAAAGGTAGAAACCAGCTGGTTCTTGATCTGTGCAAAGTTGAAGTTCAGGACTATATCATCGAAAATGTGGAGAAAATTCTTCGAGATGCCCCCATATCCTACGTCAAGTGGGATATGAACAGACACATGAGCGATATGTTCTCGGATGCCGTCGAGCATCAGGGCATGGTGTTTCACAGCTACATCAAAGGGCTGTATCGGGTACTCAGGAAGATTACAGATGATTTTCCGGACGTTCTTTTCGAGTCCTGCTCAAGTGGCGGCAACCGATTCGATTTAGGCATGCTTTCCTATATGCCCCAGATCTGGGCTTCGGATAATACTGATCCAGTCGAAAGGCTGAAGATCCAGGAAGGACTCAGTTATTTCTATCCATCTTCCACCATGGGCGCTCATGTCTCCCAAAGTCCCCATCAGCAGACCTTAAGGCGAACCCCTCTGGAAACACGGTTTAATGTGGCGGCTTTCGGACTTCTCGGTTATGAACTTGATTTAAGCAATCTGAACCTCAAGGAAAAAGAGGAAATCAGAAATCAGATCATCTGGTATAAAAAGTACAGAAGTCTTATGCAGTTCGGGAGGTTCTACAGATTCATAAAAGAAAAGGAGAACCGGGTCAATTTCCAGGTAGCTGAAGAAGACGGAAGTATCGCCGTTCTCGGCAATTTCCAGATCCTTCAGAAATCGAGTCCAGGATTCGATGTTCTGCATTTTAAGGGACTTAATCCGGACGAAAGATATCATGTGGAAACGGTGAAGGCTACCATGGATATCGAGGCTTTCGGTGAACTTCTGAAGCATGTGACCCCAGTTAAGCTTAAGCCTGGCGGCCTCATACTTAGAAACGCGAGAAAGTTCTACCGCCTGCCTCATAACGTGGAGAGCTATGATTGCTATGGTGATCTCCTGGCCTCAGGACTCAGGGTGAATCAGCAGTTTATGGGCACAGGCTATTCCAAAGAAACAAGAATGCTCGGGGATTTCGGTTCCCAGCTGATGAGTGCAGAAATGAAGGGAGCGATCGTAAATGGAGAGAAGCAGTAATTTCAGAAAGAATAAATTCAGTTTCGGTATGGGAACCATCGGACGTGACATGGTCTACACCATGGTCAGCATGTATCTTATGGTATTTATCACAGAAGTGGTAGGGGTGAGCGATCAGACCCTCATCACCATCACAACGATCATGATGGTCGCACGTGTATTCGATGCTTTCAATGATCCCATCATGGGTGTAATCATCGACAACACCAGAAGCAGGATCGGGAAGTACAAGCCCTGGATCGTCATCGGGCTGTTCATGAGTGCATTTGTCGCCATGATGCTTTTCACGGATATGGGGCTAACAGGGACTTCATACATCATCTATTTCACCATATTCTATATCTTATGGGATGTAGCCTGGACGATGAACGATATATCCTACTGGTCAATGATGCCAAGTCTCAGTTATGACCAGAAGGAACGTGAAGAAATCGGAGCACTATCAAGAATTTTTGCCAATATCGGACTTTTTGTCGTTGTAGCATCTGTCATTCCTGTGACCAATATGCTCGGAGAGCAGTTTGGAAGCAAAAAAACAGGATTCCTTGTGTATACGGGTATACTGGTCATCATCATGATCGTTTTCCAGATGGTTACCGTATTTGGGGTCAAGGAGCCTCCTGTCATCGGGGGTGCTGATGAGTCCAAAACGGACCTTAAGGGTATGCTTAGAGCACTCTTTCAGAACGATCAGCTGCTGGTGACAGCTGTTGCCATGGCTCTCTTTATGATCGGATATGTGACCACAACGAGCTTTGGTGTCTACTACTTCAAGTACGTTTTTCTCAATGAGGAGATGTACAGCGTATTCGCTATTGTCCTGGGTGTTTCTCAGATTCTCGCACTTCTTGTTTTTCCCTGGTTCAGCAGGAGGCATTCAAGAAAAACACTTTATGGCGGTGCGATCATACTGATTGTTCTTGGCTATCTCATATTCTTCTTTTCACCTGCCAATATGATCTTCATCGGAGCAGCCGGAATCCTTCTCTTTGTGGGGCAGGCCTTCATCCAGCTTCTCATGCTTGTGTTCCTTGCAGATACCATTGAGTACGGGCACCTCAAACTTGGAAAGAGAAATGAGAGTGTGACTTTTGCCATTCAGCCATTCATCAACAAAATGGGCGCAGCTGTTGCCAACGGTATCGTGGGATACACACTGGTCATTTCAGGTATCAATTCCTTGAATGATGGAGAACTTCTTTCACAAAGAGGTCTTCTCATCATGAAATCGGCCATGATGCTTCTTCCGCTTCTCCTCATTGTCCTCAGTTTCTTCATCTACAGAAAGAAATACATCATTGATGAGAAAACCTATGGTGAGATTATTGAGAAGCTCGTAATCCGGGAAGAAGATAAGAAAGAAGTGGAATAATCACAGCAGATAAAAAATCCAGTTCAGTGCGAACTGGATTTTATCATTTTCTTATCTATAGTCTGGTGAAACGGCTCCGATCAGGAAGAAGTTCCAGGTCTCATCAGATCTTTTCTATGGACTTCACTCTTCTGAAAAGAAGAGCTTCATAAGGATGAACACTCAAGGTGCTGTCGTACTCACGGCTGCCATAGGTGCCAAGAACCGCGCGCCACTCCGAAGTCATGACTTCTTCAAGGTTCACCTTCGTCTTTTTCTCACTGAGATTGATGACCACAAGGAAGCTTTCATTCTGATTCTCTCTGAGATAGGAGATCACTTGAGGATGATCTCTGTCTACGGGGATAATGACACCGCTGCTGAGTGCAGACGAGTTTTTTCTTATGGCGATGATCTGCCTGTAGAAGCCGATGAGGGAATTTTCCTTCTTCAATTCATCTTCAACGTTGATGTAGGTGTAATTAGGATTCACCTTTATCCAGGGAAGGGTATTTGAGAAGCCTGCATATTCTTTTCTGCTCCACTGCATGGGCGTTCTTGCATGATCTCTTGTCATCTTCTGGATGACCTTCTTTGCGACGAATTCCGGAAGATGCATCATTTCCTGAAGAACCTTGAAGTCGTTTATGGCTTCAAAATCTCTCCATTCATCGATTTCCAGTTGACAGTTCGTCATGCCGATTTCTTCTCCCTGATAGAGAAATGGTGTACCACGTAGAGTCATGTTGAGAAGTGCCAGCGCTTTTGCGGACTTTCTTCTGAAGTGCCTGTCGTTCCCGAAGCGTGAAACCTGCCTCGGCTGATCATGATTGGACATGAAGTTTCCGAGCCAGCCATTGCCTTCCTGAACTTTCAGCTGCCAGTTGAATATGATGTCCTTCAGTTCTTTCGTGTTCCAAAGATATCCTTTTCTGAAGTCGAACTTGCCTAGTGGTCCGCATCCGATGAGATGGAGATCGAACTGGAACATCATGTTCAGCTTTTTCTCCTCTGGAGCGGTATAACGGATGAGATCAGTGATACTTGTCACCATGCCTTCACCCACTGTAAAGGCGTTCTCATAATGGGATAGGACTTCCTCATGCATTTCCTTCAGGTACTCATGGGATTTGGGAAGGGAAACGATGTGTTCAAAGGGGAAATCCAGCTTCTTTCCCTTTCCGGCAGGTGGCAGGCCATCGGCTTTTGCGATGGTGTTGATGACATCCATCCTGAAACCGAGAATGCCTTTGTCCAGCCAGAAGCGCATGATCTCGTATATGCCTTCTCTGACTTTTCTGTTAGCCCAGTTGAGGTCGCATTGATTGGGCGTAAAAATGGTGAGGTAGTATTCTCCGGACTTTTCGTCTCTCTGCCAGGCACTTCCGCCAAAGGCGCTGAGCCAGTTATTGGGCGGCACTGACCTGCCTTTTCTGTCCCTTTTGCCTTCTTTGAAGATATAGTAGTCCCTGTAAGGGGAATCTTTGCTTTTAAGCGCTTCTTTAAACCAGACATGCTGATCGGAGGTATGATTGGCAACAAGGTCCATGATGATGGCTATGCCTCTTTCCTTTGCTTGCTTAAGAAGTTCATCAAAATCCCCCATGGTGCCGTATTCCGGGTTGATTTTATAGTAATCATCTATGTCGTAGCCATAATCCTTATTTCCAGTGGCGTAGACAGGTGAGAGCCAGAGGGTATCTATTCCTATATCCTTCAGATAATCCAGTTTTGAGATGACACCCTGAAGATCTCCGATTCCGTCGTCATTTGAGTCCTTAAAGGATCTTGGCCAGATCTGGTAGACGATGCGATTTTTGAAGCTTTCCATAATTATCCTCCAGTGAATATATTTCCTTACTACTGATTATATCAATTTTCCATAGAAAATATCGTGTTTAATTCATCATTGCATAGTTTCAGGACAAAAAAAGAAGGCACTTCACTGCCTTCCGTAAATCCTGCTATTCTTTGCTCTGATATAGACCCAGAGTTCGGGTCACGTCGCAGGTAAAGAGGATACCATTACCCGGTTCGCTGATCTGTGTTTCTTCCGCTACTGAAGCGATGATTTTCTCTGTTGATGTGTTCTCCGAGAGAATGAGAATAATCTCTTTTTCCGGTTCAATGTCCATGGAGAAGAGTCTGCTTCTTTCGTGTATTCCCGATCCTCTTGCGCTGATCAGCGTAGCACCAGTGGAACCCGCTTTCTTTGCGGCGTCGATGACAAATTCTCCTCTGCCCTTATCCACGATGACAAATATTGCTTCATACATGTTCTTTTCACCTCTATTATCCTTATGATTTTCTGTAAAATCTCCTCTGGTCCCGACCATGCGCGTGACATTAAGTGTGAATGCGATTCCACGGCCCTGCTTTTCCAGTTTCAGGCTGCGGCTGATTTCTTCCATAGCCAGGGTCCCGGTTTCTTTTTCAGTGACCATCATGACCAGCTCTTTTCTGATGTCATTCAGTCCAAGAAAATCAAGCAGACTGCTGTCAATGGTTCCGTGTCCGAGAAATGCTGTTGTTCCGAGCACTCCGCATTTTTTTGCCAGCTTCATGACTCTTGAACCGTCATCATAATTGACGATATATACAAAAAGCTCGAAATTCTTATGGTTATCATTATTCATTAAGTTTAAGTCCTCCCTTGACTGATTTGGTCTTATAGATAAGTCCAAGTATCTGCAGAGCCAGTATCGGAGCCATGGCCACCATGGCGATGATGCCGAATCCGTCGATGAGCACATCCGCATCAGGGGTCGAATCTGCGACACCCTTTGCAAATGCCATGATGAAGGTCGCAGTCATCGGACCTGAGGCGACTCCTCCTGAGTCAAAGGCGATACCCACAAACAGGTTGGGGACGATTGTGCTCAGTACTATGGCTATTATATAACCTGGAAGGAGAAAATGCCATAGTTCAAAGCCGGGCACAAGGATCCTTACAACAGATAATGCCACGGCAAATGCGACGCCGATGGAAAGGGCAATGAGTACAACCTTTCTTTTGATATGACCTGAGGTGATCTCTTCGATCTGACGGGTCAGCACATAGACTGCCGGCTCTGCAAGGATGACTACAAGGCCCAGGATGAATGAGATGAGAACAGTCAGCCAGGGGTACCCAAGCTCGTGAAGTCCTCTTCCTGCAATTTCTCCCGCTTCCATAAACCCTGCATTCACTCCGGTGAGAAAGAGAACAAGCCCCAGAAACGTGTAAAGCGAACCCAGGAGAATCGATCTGTAGACTTTCTTCGAAACTTTGAAGACCAGCTTCTGACCGAGGATAAATATGAGGATGATCGGGAACAGAGCCAGTGCGATTTCCTTAGCAATGACGGGCAGATGATGGAGAAACGGGCTCAGAAGTCTCGGGTATTCAGCCGCAGACTCTATCTGGATTCCTGTAAGGTTCTCAGTCTTTGTGAGCATTCCAAGGACCAGTACCCCTAATATGGCACCTGTGGAAATCAGCCCGACAAGCCCGAAACTGTCCTCTTCAGAACGCTGAGTTTTTTTGTTCTGTGAAGCGACTCCGACAGCAAGAGCCAGAATAAAGGGAACGGCCATAGCTCCGGTGGTTGCACCGGATGCATCAAAGGAAATGGCAAGGAACTCAGGAGTGGTGAAGACAGTAAGTGCAAGTATGACTCCGTAAATGACCCAGAGAATGATTTTGAGCGGTATGGCAAAAAGAATTCTGAAAAGTCCTAGAGCCAGCATGAATGCGATACCCACTGATACGGTGACAAGAATACTGGTTTTTGTGATGACTCCACCTGTGACGCCGCTTACCTGATCTGCCAGAATATGAAGATCAGGTTCTGCTATTGAAATGAAGAATCCCAGAATCAGTCCTGCTATAAGGACGATAAGGATGGAATTTGATCGGGCCAGATGATGGCCGATGAGATTTGCGATTTTAGTGACACTGAGATCTACACCGAAGAGAAAAATGGAAAGTCCGATGATGACAAAAGCGGAGCCCAGTAAAAATCTCAAAAAGTTTGTCTGTCCCAGAGGAACCAGTGTAAAATTGAGGATTATCACAATGAGGGTGATCGGCAGCACCGCCATAAGTATTTCCTTGAATTTGTCGAGTAATAAATGCAAATAAAAACCTCCTTTGTTTTGAACTGTTCTGAACAGATACGGATGAAAATGATTAGCAATAAAACTGTCTGCTTTTTTGAGGGGGCAGAAGAGTATAGAAACTCATGAGATTGAAAAAGATGAAGTCACTGAAGATGATTATATTGATACTTCACTATTGTACGTTATTAATATTAAGCAAATCTTAAAAAAGAATAATATATATACATTTATACAAGATAATATAACTTTAAAAGATATTAAAATAAGATATAGAGTGACGTACGATGATTATACGAAAGTGATGTACAAAGGTTACGCATTCTTCAAAGGTTGTCAATTGTATTAAAAATCTGTCCAGTTTATAATGAGCATAAGTATTGAAGGGAAGTGTTTGATTTGAATTATCAGGAAGCATTGAAATATATCGAAAGCACCCAGAAGTTCGGCAGTATACTGGGGCTTGAAAGAATACAGAAACTGATGGAGCTTCTGGGCAATCCCCAGAACAGACTGAAATTTGTCCATATCGCCGGTACCAACGGTAAAGGATCTACCGTGGCTTTTATGGGCAGCGTGCTCAGCCATGCGGGATATAAGGTTGGCATGTATACTTCACCCGGATTCCACGGATTCAATGATCGGATCAGGATTGGGGGAAGAGATATCGAAGACCACAGACTGGCTGAAATTATGGAGAGAATCCGGTGGAGAATAGATGACATGATCAGCCAGGGACTTGACAGTCCCACGGAGTTTGAAATCATCACAGCCCTGGCTTTTGTCTATTTCTTTGAAGAGGGATGCGACATTGTCCTTCTTGAAGTGGGACTGGGTGGAAGACTTGATTCCACAAATGTCATTGAAGCGCCGCTTGTGTCTGTGATCACTTCAATAGATTACGATCATATGGATATTCTCGGAAACACCCTGGAAGAAATCGCCTGCGAGAAAGCGGGGATTCTCAAGCCTGGAACCGAGCTTGTCCTTTATCCTCAGGCTGAAGAGGCTGAAAGAGTGATCCTTCAGAAAGCGGACGTATTAGGTATACCGGTGCATCGGGTCAGCTTTGAACATGTGGAATACCTGGGACATGATGACTATACCCAGAATTTCTCCTACGAACAGGAAGAATACCGTCTGACCATCCTTGGCGAACATCAGGTCAAAAATGCTGTGGTTTCGATTGAAGCGCTTAATGTACTGGACAGCAAAGGTTTAAGAGTTCCACATGATCTTCTGAAAAGAGGTCTGCTCATGGCAAAATGGCCAGGAAGGTTCGAAATCCTCACTCATGCACCCATGATGCTCATCGATGGAGCACATAATCTTCAGGGGGTACAGGTACTGAAAGGAAATCTCGATAAATATTTTCCGGATAGGAAAATCATCTTTATCATGGGTGTTCTGCAGGACAAGAGCTATATGGAAATGCTCTATGAGGTTCTCCCCATTGCCAGAAGATTTTATACGGTGACAGTGGACAACCAGAGAGCTCTTCACGGAGAAGACCTGAGAAGAATCATCGTGAACGAAGGAACAGATGCCTTTTACTGTGAGAGTGTGGAAGAGGCTATAAAAGAGGCGTTGTCAGCTGCAGAGGATAATGATGTCATCTGCGCTTTCGGATCTCTGTACTACATCAACGAGGTAAGATCATACTTTGAAACCTTTGAGAATCTGTTATAATTAAGAAACAGATTTGAGAATATTTTGACAGATTGTTGTAATAACTGTGTAACCCATAATGTGCTGGGAACTGCTAGACTAAAAGCACAGACAGAAGATATCGAATGTTAAAAGGAAGTGCTTTTAAATGAAAAAGCTGATGATACCATTGATCATTTTATCGATGGCAGTATTTCTCGGAGGATGCGGCAGAAATAGTCAGCCGGAGTCGAATCCGGAAGGGATTCCTGCAGAGAGCCCTGCAGAAAGTCCGGAGGAAATGCGGATAGAAGAGGAGCCTCTAGTCATGACACCTGGAGAAACTCCTGCTGAAGAGGCACCGGAAGTTTCGGATCTCACAGTTGATAAACTGTTTCCCTTTGAAGCGGATGTGACAAGAGTATATCAGGGAACAGGAAATGAGTTTGCATGGTTTGATCAGTATGTGGATTTCCTGGATGGAAACAGGATTCAGCTAAGAGAAAACAATGGCGGTACAGAAATTGTCAGAGTACTGGAAAAGAAGGATGGCGTACTGAGAGAAGTCATCAATCTGCCGGAAACTTACTATAAGGAAAACATACTTGAGAAAACACCCAATACCGATCGCATACTGATTCAGGAACCGATCGCAGTGGGTACAGCCTGGAACAACGACAAAGAATCCAATACCATTACATCGGTGGATAAAGAAGTCGTCACTCCATATGGAACCTTTATGGCAGTAGAAGTGACAAGGAAATCCAGTAATGAAGGTAATGAATACACAAATATCGATTACTATTCAGAAGGGCTTGGGCTGATCAGGACTGTGAACCTTGGCGACGGATATGAAGTGACATCAAGCCTTGAAAAACTGGAGCGAGGAGTACCGAGAAAGAAAGTAGTCAATTTTTATTATCCCAATGCCAATGATGAACGTATTTTCCTCTACAGGAAAGAAATTCTCTTCACCACCAATGATATCCCTAGAAACAAGATCGTCGAAGCCTACAAAAATCTGCCGAAAGAAGCCGCACCGGTATTATCAAAGAATACTGCGGTAAACTACCTCTACCTGAATCAGGATGGCATGGTGTATGTGGATCTGTCTCAGCAGTTCGTAAGTGAAATGAATGCAGGAGCCGGATATGAATCGCTGATTCTCCAGTCGCTGGCCAACACCTTAGGTGATTACTACGGTGCAGATAAGATCATGCTGACGGTTGATGGAAAAACCTACGAATCAGGTCATATTCTTCTTGAGAAGTTTGAACCCATTGAAGTGAATTACGACAGCATCGTGGATATGAACTAACCAGGTGAAAAGGGAAATATAGAGTAAAAAGCTCCAGGTGTAAAAACCTGGAGCTTTATGATGTCCTTCGTCGATATAGACTATGTTCAGTTTTTGAATCAGAAGTTGAAGAACCTCTGGTAGTATCCGAAGAGATCAAGCGCCATGAGGAGCCCTATGATCACAAGGAAAATTCCTGAGACCTTCGTGATGAGACTGTAGTGCTTCTTGACAAAACTGAATGCCTGCTCGAGTTTTGAGAACAGAATTCCCGTAATGAGAAACGGCAGACCAAGACCCATGGAGAAAACGAAAAGGTAGAACATGCCGATTCCGACTGTGCTGGCATCCGCAGCAAGGATCAGTGCGGAACCAAGGAATGTGCCAAGGCATGGCGACCACCCGAAGGAGAAGACAATACCGAAGATCATCGAGGAGATAAAGCCTCCGCTGTCTTTCTTAAGGGACAGGCCTCTCTGGAAGTTCAGCAGTCTGATGTTTATGAATCCTGCCATATTAAGACCGAACAGAATGATGATCACGCCGCCGATTCTCTGAAGCAGTACACGGTTCTGATTGAGCAGGCTGCCAAGAGCGGTAGCTGTTGCACCAAGGATCACAAATACAATGGTGAACCCCAGTATGAATCCCAGAATATTTACGATCAGTTCCTTGCCCTTTTTCTGGCTTTCGTTGCTCAGGTACATGAGAAAAACGGGGAACATCGGCAGTATGCAGGGAGAGATGAAAGTCAGTACCCCTTCAAAGAACAGAAGGGCAAGTTTAAGTCCGTCCATTTATTCCATCCTTTCCAGTATTGCGTCTAGTGTGGCTTTATCAGTCATGCCCATAATGGCATACTGGACCAGGCCATCATCGTCGATGACGAAAGTCTGAGGGATGCTGGAAATATTGAAACCGTAGAATGCATCTCCCTTGGTATCATAAAGTACATTCAGATCCAGATTGTTTTCCTTCAGGAATTCATCTGCAAGTGCTCTTGTTTCTCTTTGTCCGTCTGTGAGATTGATTGCAAGAAGAACAGTTTTCTCAGGATCCAGCTCATCATGAAGAGTCTGGAATTCAGGCATCTCATAGACACATGGTGGACACCATGAAGCCCAGAAGTTCACGATGACTTTTCTGCCTTTATAATCGGCCAAAGAGACGTCCTCGTCATTTTCGTTCTTCAGAGTGAATTCAGGGGCAAAAGGGGTTTTAACTCTTAGCTTTGATACTGCATCATCTACAGCAGGTGTTTCTGCCTCAACCGGTGTTTCTGCGTCTGGAATTTCTGTGTCAGATGGTGTTTCCACCTCTGGTGCAGTATTTTCTGAAACGGGAGCGGGTGTTTCAGGAGAACCGTAACGCTGGATGAAATAATATCCTCCACCCAGAAGAAGAACGAATATAATTATCCATATGATAAAACTGTATTTTTTCATTTATTACCTCCAATGAATATGCTGCAGGGCGTACCTGTCATATGATATTTCTTGTAGATTATGATAACATAAAATAGAACAAAATACCTGGTGGGGGTTTATTTTTCACAAAAATAAATTTGATGCCACTTAATTTTACGATTTCCATGCATGAATCGTAAATTTTGAGTATAATGAGGTTTATGGAAAATTTTGGAGGTATGTCAAGATGAGTATAGATAGTCAGAATTCAGAAAAAAAGAATATATTTCAGAAGAAACCGTGGGTGATCACTCTTGCAGTTTTTTCATCGTTTCTATGGGGAAGTGCATTCCCGGTTCTTAAGATCACTTATCAGGAAATGAATATGGCAGGGGATGATCTGTATTCGAAGATTCTCATCGCAGGGGTGAGGTTTCTTCTTGCGGGTCTCCTCATTCTGGTCTATGCATTCTTCACTATGAAGGATAACGTGAAAATCAGATCCCGCGGCGATTTCGGTAGAGTACTTCTACTTGGGCTTGTGCAGACATCCCTTAACTATTTCTTTTTCTATATCGGACTGGCCAACACAACAGCATCAAAAGGAGCCATCATCAATTCACTGTCGAACTTTCTCATCATCATTCTGGCACATTTTATCTATAAAAATGACAGACTGAACAGAAACAAGATCATGGGCATCGTTTTTGGTATCATCGGTGTAGTGATTGTAAACGTGGGGTCTGGGATTGATACGAGCTTCACGCTCATCGGAGAAGGATTTATGTTCTTTGCTGTCGCGACCGCAGTACTCTCAAGCTTCATGGTGAAGAGCTATTCAAGGACCATGCATCCCGTACTTCTTTCAGCCTACCAGCTGATTTTCGGAGGGATCGTCATGCTCCTCATCTCTCTTGGAGGAGACTACAGTACGATAAATGTGACGCCTCTTTCTTTAGTCCTTCTTCTGTATTCTGCAGTACTCTCTGCTGTGGCATTCACTTTATGGTATGCACTGCTTAAATACAACAAACCTGGTGAAATCACCATGTTCAGGTTCCTCATTCCTGTTTCAGGTTCACTCCTGTCAGCAATATTCCTGGGCGAAAAGATTACGCTGCAGGTTGCAGTATCACTTGTTTCCATTGTCATCGGTATTGTCCTCGTCAACAGAGAACTGCCGAAGGGCAAGAAACGGATGTCCGAGGTATGATCATCTGAAGAAAGATCTTTTAAAGGAATTCCATTTCAAAAAGAAGTTAATTGTAAAAAAGCGTCAGATCTTTTAAAGGTCTGACGCTTTGTACATCCTGAAACAGATTTTTATGATACTGCACTTCTCCATAGAATCAGTCCGATGGCATAGAGGATAGGCACAAGGATTGAGGGAAGCATATTTGAGATTTTCAGCTTCAGATTGAAAACCATATTGATGCCCAGACCCATGATCATCAGACTGCCCACACCGGAAATCATCGGAATGGTGTCCGGAACTGCGGTAACCAGAGGCTTGATGAAATTGGCCAGCAGGGAAATGCCTCCCTGATAGAGAAGAACAGATGCTCCGGAAAGCATGACACCAAGACCCATGGATGAAGCGAAGATCACCGAAGTGATACCGTCAAGTATGGATTTTGCGTAAAGTGTGTCATGATTATTGGAGAGTGTACTTTTTATGGTACCGATGATGGCCATGGAACCAATGCAGAAGAGCAGGGTGGCTGTAAGAAAACCGTCCTTGATTTTACCCTTGTAGTAACGGTTGACAACCGTTTCTATTCTGCCGCTCATGATCTCGAGTTTATTTTCAATATTGATGATCTCTCCCACGAGGGTACCAAGAGCCATGGAGATGATGATGATCATGGTATTTTCCACTTTGACAAGACCGATGATTCCTAGAAATATGACACAAAGTCCCAGCACCTTGAAAAGGCTGTAAGCAATGTCCTGATTGATTCTCTTGTTAAAGATGATTCCGATGATGCTCCCTAAAATAATTGCAAAGACATTAACTATGGTTCCGAACATGTAGCACCTCTTTTAGTTTAGTATGATGAGATAATACAGCACATAGACCCAGCTGAAGAGTCCATGGATGATGGCCCAGATGACTGACTGATTTAGACTCCAGCTGATTACCATTGCAAGTGCGCTGCCCATGGTAATTCCGCTTTTGATCACTTCACCTTTTTTCACTTGTTTTCCCTCCATTATCATCATTTTATCTTTTTTCATTATAGCTTAATTTTCAATAATTGTGCGCTATTTTCACCATTCTTTCACTAAAACTGGTGCTCAGGAAATGAATCCGTCAAATATGCCGAAATCGAGGTTTCTTCCTTGTAAAACGCCACCTGTTAATATATTATCAAAATAAGGGGTTGGTTTTGATGTTCAGGTTGAAAGAAAAGATGAAAAGTCCGGAAGAGATTAAAGAACTGCAGATGATTGTTAATTTAATGTCATATATTGCCGTGGATCTGAAAGAAATTACCTGTCTGGAAAGCCTTGCTGTGTTTGATGAGAAACTGAATACCATCTTCTGTGAGAGCAAGAAGGATATCAAGAATACCAAAGACGGTCGGATGAAAGTGGGAGAATTTATCGATGAAAACAAGAAAATTCAGATCGCTATGAAGAACTCACTGAAAACGGGTGTGCACCATAAGCTGAAAGAAGATGAGCAGAAATCCATACTGATCATGCCCATCCTTGGTGCAGGAAAACCCATCGGCGTCATTGGTGTCATCTATGCGTCAGATGGATGTGAAAAGGCAGAGTGCACAACGGATCTCATCCTTAAGGACATCATCAATCTGTTCATCGTGAAATATAGAGAAATGAAAGAAAAAGAAACCATGGCCGCAACAGCATGTAAGCTGAAAACCCTCGAGGACTATGAAAAATATGCCATCCTGGAAACAGGAAAACGCTGCAACTGGAACATTACGGTTATGGCAAAAGAACTGGAAATAGGCAGAAATACGCTTTACAGCAAAATGAAGAAAATGGGCATCAATTAGAAAAAGGGAGTGGGATACTGTATCATTTTAGGACAATATTGGATTTATCAGTTTGTTAATTAACAAATATTCTTAAGTATGATAGAATTAACACAAGCTAAGTATTTAGCTCCCATATTTAGGGTAGTCATACCCCTACCCTTTGTTAATATACTGTTTCCCTAAACGGACCTGATTGATTTCAGGTCCGTTTCCCTTCTGTGCTGTCTTTCAATCTTCCAGGATCTCATGCAGAATTCTGCCATCTGTATCATGAAGCTTTGTACCCATGACATAGGCGAAAGTAGGGCCTTCGTCTACGAGGCTCATGGCAGGGATTTCCACATTTTTCCGGATTCCTTTTCCCGCTGCAAAGAAAACAGTCTGGTAGTTCTCTTTATCCGGATGGTAGCCATGGGTGGATTTTCCATGGTGTTCTTCTCCATTGGCGTCGGGGTCCAGTTTCATAAGTGCAGGTTTTTTATGGTCATCTGTGAAGAAGAATCCTCTTCTTGCTTCCAGCATGAATACCGCTTTTCTGTCCGCACCTGAAGTGATGATTTCTTCTTTTGAAAAGATTTTTTCGATGCCGAAGTCTTCACGATTTTTCAGCGTTTCAAGAATCTCCAGGATATTTCCCTTGATCTTTTCATCTTCAGGATTGCTCAGATAGATATAGCAGGAACCGTCCTGGCCATGGGCATAAACGTCATAATCGATGATTCTCTGATTCTTTGTTCGGATAAAGCCTTTGTCTTTGAATATGGAGTTGAGATGTACCGCCGTGTGAACGGAAATCTGGTCATGATCACCCAGTACAAACAGGGTGGTCTGATCGAGAATTCCTTCATCCTCCAGCATACGGTAAATCCCGCTGAGTTTCTGGTCATAGCTCAGGAGGGCTTTATTTGCCTCTGGAGAATCGTATCCGAACTTATGCCTCATGGCATCAAGCTCGACAAAATGAATCATCATGACATCAGGCCCTTTTGTTTTCATGGTGTAATGTGCGGCAGCTTCCACAAAAAGGTCAAGTTCGGGCTGATTTGTTCCGTTTCGAAGATGTCTGAAGCGCCTTTCGATGTCAATGAGATATCCGGGAGTTCCATTAGCCAGTGACACCATGACCTGGTTCTTCCAGAACTTGTTGGGGAATATTTCAGGAAGATTATAGGTGATCTCGGATTTACCGGTTACCGGCCACAGGAGTGCACAGGTGGTATATCCTTTTCTCATGGCGGCATCATAGAAAGTATCGACTTTAATTCTGTTTCTTGTCCAGTTCCAGTCCGGAATTTTCTGGTTGATCTGAAGTAGAGTATTGGAGACCACTCCATGATTTATGGGATACATCCCTGTGGATATGCTTGTATGGCAGGGATAGGTATTGCTTGGATAGACGGAGCGGACATTTGTGCAGTATGAGGCATCCCGCATCAGCCTTTTGAATCCGGGAAGCTGTTTCAGGATATCGATGTCTCTGCTGGATAGTGCGTCAAACGATACAATGAGAAAATATCTTTTTTCCATATTCTGTTGTTGGTCTGTTCCTCTTCGCAGACCAATCTACCTCCGTATAATTATTATTTAGAATATACCATATTTAGTGGGAACTGATCTGAATATTAGCTGAACAATATGGAAACAACAATCAGGAATCCTCTGCATTGACTGCATTTAAACTGTTTATTTCGGGAACATGTGGACGATGGGCTCTTTCCGGAGATACAATAAAGTAAAAGACAAGATGACGGATAGGAGAAGACATGCAGTATTTATTATTGACTCTGGCTATTGCCTTTTCTGGAGGCTATATCCTGAACAGATTTCGGATTCCCGGAGGAATGATGCTTGGAAGCGTGATAGCTGTTGCGCTTTTGAACATCAATACCACTTTTGTGGAAATTCCTGGGAGCTTCCGGTTTGTTGCACAGTGCATAGCCGGGGCGTATATCGGAATGACAGTAAGAAAAGAAGATCTCAAAAAGATGAAAAACTTCATAAAACCCACAGCGACATTGCTTTTCGGACTGTTTGTGACAAATCTCATTGTAGGAGTCATCATATACTTCATCAGTCCGATGGATCTTCTGACCTCATTTCTGAGTGCCATTCCAGGCGGAATCAGTGATACACCGCTCATCGCTTCAGATATGGGCGCTGATGCAACCAAGGTGACTGTACTTCAGTTTGTGCGCCTTGTTTCAGGCATCGCAATGGTACCTCTTCTTTTGGGGAAAAACGGATCAAAGGATGAATCTGTGGAGAGTGGGGTTTCTCTTGTGGAGAAAAAAAGACCGGTCTTCAGCAGAAATCTTATCCTTGCTGTTGCAGCTGCAGTAGTTTTCGGGTATATCGGTAAACTTTCAGGAGTGGCAGCAGGAACACTTCTTTTTGCCATGGCCGGTATCGTCATCTTGAAAATCATCGGTTTTGAAGTGACCTTTCCCATCTGGTTTAAAAGGATGGCTCAGCTGTTCTCGGGTGCTTATATCGGCAGCCATTTCGGGTATCAGGATGTCCTGGAGCTTAAGTATCTTCTTTTACCGGCAGCCGTGATTGTCGTTATCAACATCCTCGCCTGTTATATCATGGGAAATACGCTTAATAGATACCATGGAATACCCAGATCCCAGGCGATCCTGTCTTCCTCACCTGCCGGGGCTTCAGATATGGCGCTCATTGCATCGGACATCGGTGTATCCGGATCCGATGTGGCGCTGATTCAGATCTTCAGACTGGTTGGCGCAGTGGCACTGTTTCCGCAGATTTTTCTCCTCATCTCGAAACTTTTTGCATCATGAACCTGTACAGTGAGATATAATGAATAGTGATGAATTATGGGCATTTGGAACCGGGATTTACGGTATGGAGAGGGAGGAGATCAGATGACGGATTTAGGAACGAGCTGGAAAAAAGTCCTTGAAGAAGAGCTGGAGAAACCATACTTTTTGGAGCTTATGAGAAACCTTGAGCAAAAATATGAAGAGGAAATCATCTATCCCGCAAAGGAAGAGATATTCAGAGCATTTCACCTCACACCCTATGAAAAGGTCAAAGTCGTCATTCTGGGGCAGGACCCCTACCATGGCAGAGATCAGGCGGAGGGACTCGCTTTCTCGGTGAAAAGAGGACAGCGGATTCCACCGTCTCTCGTCAATATCTATAAAGAACTGGAAAGTGATGTGAAGATGAAAAGACCCGATCACGGTTCTCTGACAGCGTGGGCTGAAGAAGGTGTTCTTCTACTGAATGCAGTGCTTACGGTAAAAGAAGGTGAAGCCAATTCTCATAGAAAGACTGGATGGGAGACATTTACGGATGAAGTCATAAGGGTACTCGGGAAAAGAAAAGATCCGGTGGTCTTCATACTCTGGGGAAACCATGCCAAGGAGAAGGAAAAGCTGATACCTCTACATCATAGGATCATTTCATCCGCACATCCAAGTCCCCTGTCGGCAAACAGAGGCTTCTTCGGATCAAAACCTTTCTCGAAAGCCAACGCTTATCTAGAGGAAATGGGAAAGACTCCGGTGAGATGGGACATACTATAAGCTTTAAGACAGCAGAAAGGCTGGATTCAGATCTGAATCCAGCCTTTACCTATTTACTGACTTTTCGATGTTCTGCCTGACTTTATATCCTCAATTTCATACGGGTCAAGTTCTACCATATGTTCATATACATCCCGTGGGATAAGTAGAAGGGATGTGAGGATAAATCCACTGACCATTAGGATCAGAAAGATCAGGGTATAGGTCAGCCCTTCAGCGATTACGCTGCCCGGTGCATCTTTGAAAGGAATGTCACGGAATCTGTCCATGGACAGCAGATAGAGAAGGGTAAGGACTAAAGTTTCAACGAACAGGAGAAAAGATTTCAGTTTCATCTTTTTACCCAGTTCATCTGTAATACGGTAGGAAACACTGCCCATGTCCATAATATTCTGGCATCCTTTTTTCATGACTCCGCTAAGATCACTTTTCTCCGGGATAGTTTCTTCATCCTATGACAGCAGCGCAAACTTTCTGTCTGCGGTACGGATCAGAACGAAGTGCATGATCACGGATAGAATGGATAGAACAAGGAAACAGACCATGAATCCCGTGAAAAACGTCGGTGCCAGTTTGAATCCGAGGAACACACTAAGCGCCGTCAGACCAAATCCGAGGAACATATGGATCACTGAGTTGAAGTTCTGTTTTACAGCCTTCTGCTCGGTATCCCAGTTCAGTTTCGGCCAGAAGATGTCAAACAGCATGCCGATCTGATTCACAAGCAGTGATGCCAGTGCAACAATAATCAGTGACAGCAGGACAAATCCGATGTTCACCTGGAAGAGGAAGATCATCAGGCTATAGAGTATGACTAGTGCCATGGCCTCCACGTAAAAGGAGCTTAATATCTTCGCATAGAGCTGTGTTGCATAGGAAACAGGAATGTATTTCACGAAATAGAAGTTCTTGCCTTCTCTTGAGATGGCTGTGGAGGATATGATGTTGATGGAACCCAGGAGGAATCCGACACCCACCATACCGACGATGAGAACGCCTTCATCCACTGAACGGATAAGCGTGAGGACCTGCTCTATTTCCGCCTTATCTCCTGAACTGCCCATGAATATGGGGAACAGGATGAAAAGAGGGTAAATGAGACTGATGAGAATACAGTTCAGAAAGTAGATCGGTGTTC
Organism: Proteiniclasticum sp.; assembly: GCF_032054185.1. Classification (NCBI taxonomy): domain Bacteria; kingdom Bacillati; phylum Bacillota; class Clostridia; order Eubacteriales; family Clostridiaceae; genus Proteiniclasticum; species Proteiniclasticum sp. The sequence goes on along the minus strand of NZ_DAMBTF010000005.1, from coordinate 111,907 downwards.
TGAGCAGAAGCTTGAATTCTTTCAGGGAGTAGGCGATGAGAATGTTCTTCTTCGTTGTCCCTTTTTTCATCGCTTCTTTGGTCAGTACTTTACGATCGGCTTTTGATTCCGATACGCCGATGACGCCCTTGAAGTATATGGTATTGCCGATAACATAGAAAATGCCTACAGCAAGGAGCGACAAGCCTATGAGGAGAAGGAGATAGACAAGTCCCATCAGAGTGTTATGCGCGATGAGCGCTTCTGTTGCAAAATGGCTGGTAGGGAACACCAGTGAGGTAATTCTGAATATGGGCAGGTCGGAAATGTCACTGATGATGAGATTGTTTCCCTGACTCATTCTGTTTGTCAGAAACTGTATGCCGAAGTTGAAGCCCAGGGCTACAAAGAGACTAAGGATTCCGGCAATCATATTGAACCGGTCTCTGTTCTTGAATCTGTTGCTGAACCGCATGATCACCATGGAGATGATCGAAGCCACTGCCAGCGGCAGTACCGGAATAAACAGTAGCGCCAGAACAGTATACACATAGTAGAGCACTCCGGCCGAATCGTTTATGCCGTAGATGACAAGAATCGGCAGGAAGAACACGATGATGATGAAGTATTCATAGACAAGAGACACAAGGAATTTGGACGTCAGTATCTCACCTGCACGAACGGGAAGATAAAGATAGTTATCAACGTCCTTGGAAAAATAAAATACGTTCATGACGTAGAATATGCCGAACATGAAGACCATAAGGCCTGCTGCCGGTACAACCAGTCTCAGGATGAGAGACTGCATCTCCATCATGGCCATGGCATCATAGAGCTCGGAAATCATAAATCCGAAGCTAAGACCCATGGTCACGGTCAGAAACAGTACAAATAGGAGGATTCCCCATTTGGATTTAAAGAAGGATTTCTTTTTTGTGCTTCTGCTGGTGATGTTGCTCAATGTCTCATCATTCTTGAACATGGCTTTAGTGAGAATGAATATGTTACTCTTCATCACTTGTCATCTCCAGGAAGATTTTTTCCAGACCTTCATTTTCACTGACCAGTGCTCTGAGCTCGGACATGGTCCCGCAAAACATAAGTTTACCTTTATTGATGATACCCACACGGTCACATACTTTTTCTGCGACTTCCAGAACATGGGTGGAGAAAAAGACGACATTACCTTTATTCGCATGTTCTCTCATCATTTCTTTGAGATAGAAGGAAGATTTCGGATCAAGTCCGGTCATCGGTTCGTCCAGTATCCAGAGAGATGGGTCATGAATGAGTGCACCCATCAGGATGATTTTCTGTCTCATACCATGTGAATAACTGGAAATATAGTCACCCAGGGCATTCTCCATATCGAAACGTTTTGCCAGATCATTTATCCTGTCCTGTCTCAGAGCGCTTTCGACATTGTAGATGTCTCCCATAAAGTTGAGATACTCAAGACCCTTAAGTCTCAGAAAGATATCTGGACTGTCAGGAACAAATCCGAACTGTCTCTTGTATTCCAGAGGATTCTGATCGATGGAGATATCATTCACGATGATCTCTCCCTGATCCGGGCTCGTAATTCCGGTAAGCATTTTTATGGTCGTGGTTTTACCGGCTCCGTTTGGTCCAAGAAACCCGAAGATCTCGCCTGGTTTCAGATCCAAAGTCAGATTATCCACAGCCTTGAGTTTTCCGCCATAAACTTTTGTGACGTTCTTTATACTGATCATTTGTTTATTTTCGGCAGGAGGGTATTTTTCCTGCCAACCTCCGTTTTTATTTTCCCTGCGTTTAAAGGACCGCTCAACGGGAAGATCGACCGGTCTTAGGTATTCCTGTTTAAAATATAACAAAAGCTACTCTTATAGTAAAGTTAAATGATATGGTTATAAGAATTCATCTGGCCGGTGACCGGTATTTTATCAGTCATCTGATGAAAAAAACGGGAAGCCTTCCGCTTCCCACTGATTATGCCTGATTTTTTTCCTTCAGAATATCTCTGATTTCTGCAAGCAGCACTTCTTCTTTTGTTGCAATCGGCAGAATTTCAGCTCTGACTTCCTCTTTCTTCTTGAATCTTGCCAGAAACCGGATCATGATGAACACAGCCATAGCCACAATCAGAAAGTCGATGACTGCCTGAATGAAAAGACCGATCATGATGGGCGCTTCGTTGATTGTAACTGTGAGTGCTGAAAAATCCGGAACAGAAAAAATCGCACCGATAACTGGCATGATCAGATCATTGACAAGGGATGTCACGATTTTTCCGAAAGCGCCTCCGATAATTACGGCTACAGCAAGATCAACGATGTTTCCTTTTATGGCAAATGCTTTAAAATCATTCAAAAATTTCTTCAATGTTTTCACCTCCTCGAACCCTATTATGATATCACATCTGGAAAAACCAATAAACGGCTGGAACACTTTTCGTGTGAATTCTCATAAGAGAATATCATCGAGATATTCTCTCCCGAAACCCTGACTTTCCTGTGTTTTTCGAAAATGTAAAATGAGTCTCAGGTATGTTATACTGTAATATAGAACAAATTTATTATGATCATAACAGAGGTTGGTTTTAATCGTATTTTATGAAAAGCAACCTATAATGAATTGTAGATAAAATGAGAAAGTAGGTTTCGTTATGGCAGAGAAATCAAATGATAAGTTCCGTTATGTCATCAGAGAGTGGGTCGTTCCGATACTGACCGCACTGATTCTGGCCTGGCTCATCAACACTTTTCTGGTATTTCGTATCGAGGTGCCGACTGGTTCGATGATTCCGACCATCAACAAAAACGACAAGATTTTTGTTCTGAAATCTTATGACAAGGATAATTTCGAGCGAGGGGATATTCTGGTCTTCAATTCAGAAGAGCTGGATAATATGCTCCTCATCAAAAGGCTCATAGGACTTCCAGGGGACCATGTGGAGCTCTTGAACGGTGAGCTTTACATCAACGGTGAAATCGTGGAAGAGCCCTATGTGGTGAATAATTCGGACTTCAGCGCGACATTCGACGTACCTGAAGACCATCTGCTTTTCATGGGGGACAACCGTGAAACCTCAAATGACGCGAGATACTGGGCACAGCCCTACATCAGCAAGGATGAAGTCATCGGTAAAGGCGGATTCAGGATATTTCCTTTAAACAATATCGGATTTTTGAAATAAGAGAAATAAGACAGGCGGAGCAGTCCGCAATTTGGAGGGTATTACATGGAAATCAATCAGATCATAGAAAAAAATAAAGAAAAACTGATTAATGACGTACTTAAACTGGTTTCTTTTGAATCAGTGAAGGATACCGCAAAGGAAGGGAAGCCTGCCGGAGAGAAAGTGCATGCCGCTCTTGAAGAAGCTCTTGCCATGGGAAAAGCCTACGGGTTTAAGACCATGAATGTGGATGGACATGCAGGCGTCATCGAATACGGTGAGGGTGAAGACTATGTTGCTGTACTTGGTCATCTGGACGTCGTTCCCGTGGGAGAAGGCTGGACAAAAAATCCTCATGGTGAGGTATCTGGTGACAGAATCTACGGTAGAGGCACTATGGATGATAAGGGACCGATGGTTTCCGCACTTCACGGACTTGTTGCCATCAAAGAATCAGGCATAGAGCTCAGTCATAGAATCCGGCTGATCTTCGGTACCAGTGAAGAAACAGGTGGACCGGATATCGAAAACTATCTGAAGAAAGAAAAACAGCCCATATCAGGATTTACACCTGATGCGGATTTTCCGGCAATCAATGCGGAAATGGGTATACTTGTCATAAAGCTGTCAAAGGAACTTAAGGGAAGGGAACTCCTTGCTCTTGAGGGCGGGCAGGCAGTCAACATGGTGCCTGACAGAACAGTGGTGAGATTCATCGAAAACGCAGAGGAAAAGGAGCTGAGCTATAAAGGGGTTTCTGCCCATGGAAGCACTCCACACAAGGGAGAAAATGCCATTTCCATGATGCTTCATGATCTTAAAAGCAAGTCCTTCGACAAGGAGCTTAAGGACACTTTAAGTGTGCTGGACTATAATCTTGCAATGGATTTGGACGGACATAATATGGGGATCGATCTTCATGATGATGCCTCAGGAAAACTTGTCCTCAACCTGGGAAAAATCAGACTTGAAAATGAAAATCTCGAAACATACATCAATATCAGGTATCCTGTGACCTTCAAGCAAGAAGATGTCACAGAAAAGATCAGAACCATATTCGAAGGTGAAGGCTTCACTTTCGAAATGATGGCGCACGATGGACCACTTTATTATCCGAAAGATGCGGCTTTTATTAAAAAGCTCATGGATGTCTATGCGAAAGAGACAGGAGATCATAGTGAACCCCTTGCCATCGGCGGTGGAACCTATGCAAAGATGATGAAGAATATCGTTGCCTTCGGACCGCTCCTGCCTGGAAGAGAAGATACCCTCCATCAGCTGGATGAGTATGTCCTCATTGAAGATCTGATGACCTGTGCAAGAATATATGCCAATGCCATGATTGAATTGGCAAAATAGGGGGCAATGAATGAACAGTAACAACAACAAGCCGGGAAAAAATAAGAATATAAAATTCTATATCATATATTTTCTCAGCATTCTTATCATGGTGACCGTATTCAATTACTTCGCCAATGATATCAGAAATCAGAAACAGACCTACAATGAATTCTATACCGCCGTGACAGACGGCAGGGTTAAATCCATCAAGCTTGATGAATCTCAGAGAAAATTCGAGTATACCATGGTTGAAGGTGATGAACTTTCAGGATTTACCCTCTATACAGGACAGATCAGCAATGATGAGGAAATCACAAAGCTGATCCTTGAAAAGAACATTCCATTTGAAGTGGCAACCGTGCAGGTGGCTAATCCCATCATGACGATTCTTTTGTCATGGATTCTGCCCCTTGGACTTCTGCTCTTTTTAGGAAACTATATCCTGAAGAGCATGGACAAGCGTGGTGGTGGAATGATGTCCCTCGGAAAAAGTACAGCAAAACTTTATGAGAGTGATACAGGCGTCACGTTCAAGGATGTGGCAGGTCAGGAAGAAGCAAAGGAGTCGCTCATTGAAATCGTGGACTTCCTGCACAATCCGAAGAAGTATGTCTCCATCGGAGCAAAGCTTCCTAAGGGTGCACTGCTTGTAGGACCTCCAGGTACCGGTAAGACACTCCTTGCCAAGGCAGTTGCAGGTGAGGCCAAAGTGCCTTTCTTCTCCTTATCCGGATCGGCATTTGTCGAGATGTTCGTGGGTATGGGTGCTGCAAGAGTCAGAGATCTTTTCAAAGAAGCCATGGCAAAAGCCCCTTGCATCATTTTTATCGATGAGATCGACGCCATCGGTAAATCTAGAGAAACCGGCGGATACGGCGGTAACGATGAAAGAGAACAGACACTGAATCAGCTTCTGGCTGAAATGGACGGATTCGATTCTTCCAAAGGTATCGTTCTTCTTGCGGCAACGAACAGACCTGAAGTTCTTGATAAGGCGCTTTTAAGACCAGGAAGATTCGACAGAAGAATCATCGTCGATGCCCCTGATCTTAAGGGCAGAGAAGCGATACTTAAGGTTCACAGCAAGGATGTCAAGATGGGAGACGATGTCAATCTTCTTGAAATCGCCAAAGGAACCCCAGGTGCAGTAGGTGCGGATCTTGCCAACATGATCAATGAAGCGGCGCTTCGTGCAGTCAAAAACGGAAGAGCTTTCGTCATGCAGGAAGATCTGCAGGAGTCCATTGAAGTGGTCATTGCAGGTCAGCAGAAGAAAGACAGAATCATGTCCCCTAAAGAAAAGAGAATCGTCGCTTTCCATGAAATCGGTCATGCGCTTGTTGCGGCAATGCAGAAGAACACTGATCCTGTCATGAAGATCACCATCATTCCAAGAACCATGGGATCCTTGGGGTATACCATGCAGGTGCCGGAAGATGACAAGTATCTCATGAGCAAAGACGAAATGCTTACGGAAATCGCCATACTCTTCGGTGGACGTGCAGCAGAAGAAGTGGAATTTGATTCCATAACAACCGGAGCATCCAACGATATAGAAAGAGCGACCAATATGGCCAGAAGAATGGTCACACTCTACGGAATGAGCGAAAGCTTCGATATGATGGCTGCTGAATCCGTGAGAAACCAGTATCTGGACGGTAGAACTGTACTTTCAGTGAGTGATCGTACAGCGGCAAAGGTGGATGAAGAGACCCTGAACATCATCAAGAGCTGTCATAAGAAGGCCATCGGCATTCTTGAAGAACATAAGGTGCTCATGAGAGAACTTGCCGAGATTCTTCTCGACAAGGAAACCATAACGGGAACCGAATTCATGCATGTGGTACGCCAGTATATGGGTGAAGACTTCGGTCTTTCAAGAGCGGAGAAGAAATCCCGCGAAGACGCACTGGAAGCGGAAAAAGCAAATGATGAAGCGGAAATCGTCCATGTGGAAGAAGAACCTTCAGCAGCAGATTTTATCCAAGAAGAAAACAGAACAGCAGAACCTGAAAGAGAAGAAGCTGAAACTGAAACGGAAGAGTCTGAAACTGTTTCTGATGACGATGGAGATGAAGATAGAACGATATAAGTGTATAGCCGTGATCCCATGGATTACGGCTATGCCTTTGGAGGAATAAATGAAAGAATTCAATTTAGATCTAGCTCCTGATGAGCTTAAGAAAGAGAAAGAGTATCTTGCCCGTGTCATGGATCTGATCATGGAAGATATCCTTAAAAACACTGATAAGAAGAAAACAGTCTATGATGAGATTGTGGAATACAGAAAGAATATCCTGGATGAGTACCGTTCGGATGAAGACAAGCAGATCGACTTTTTTGATCATAACCGCTTCATCCAGGAAGAGTCCTTCAAAGCTGTAGAGAAAAGGCTTCTGGAGCTTACTGAGCTTCATAGTACCCCGTATTTCGGGAAAGTGGAATTTTCAGAAGAGGGTGAGGACAAGGAAGAAATCTATATCGGAAAGTACGGCCTTGTGGACGAAGAAAACTATGATCCTCTTGTCATCGACTGGAGAGCGCCCATCGCATCCCTTTTCTATAAAGGAACAGTCGGAAGAGACAAGTACAAGGCACCCATGGGAGACATCGATGTGGACATCAGTCTTAGAAGACAGTTTCTCATTAAGGACGGCATCATAAGAGGTGTATTTGATACGGAGACCGATGTCAGGGATGAAATCCTCTTGGAAGTTCTTTCTTCCAATGCCGGAAAGAAACTGAAGGACATCATCATGACCATTCAGGAAGAACAGGACAGGATTATCCGAGAGAAAAGGGAAGGGGTACTTGTGGTCAACGGCGTCGCAGGAAGCGGAAAGACCACCATCGCTCTTCATCGTACAGCCTATCTTCTCTACAACTACCGTGCACTGCTTGAAAACAAGGTGCTGATTCTTGGTCCGAACAACATGTTCATGGACTACATTTCGCAGGTGCTTCCTTCACTGGGTGAGGGCGGGGTGCATCAGGATACCTTCAAGGACCTTGCACTGAAACTGCTTAATTTCGACAGACCGGTCTTTATGGGTGAAGACTATACAGAAGCGCTCCTTGGCGGAGACGAAGAACTTGTTCTCGATGCCAGGAAAAAGAGAAGCCATGAGTTCAAGGAAGTTCTGGACCTGAAAATCGAAGAAACGGAAAAGAGCTACTATGAATATAAGGATATCGAGTTTCTGGGCAGATCCATACTGACAAAGGCTGAAATGGAAAAGATGCTGCTTGTGGACTTTAAATATATGCCGTTTTTCAAACGTGCGAAAAGGCTGAAGAGAATCCTTGTGAAGAGACTGAAAGAAGTCAGAGACGAGAAGCGCTTTGCCATTGATAAAAAATATGATGAGATGCTTTCGAAAATGTCCAAGGAAGACTACAACATGGTCAGAAGCATGAGAAAATCTGAAATCAGAGAACTCGTGAAACTGGTCTCCTTAAAGAGAGAAGAGTTCCGAGAACTATCTGAAGGGGATTATCTTAGAGGCTATGAGGAGCTTAAGAGCTTCGCTTTCTATACAGAGGCGGATATCGCACCTATGCTTTATTTCAAGCATAAACTCCATGGACTGAAGCTGCCGTTCCAGGTGAATCATCTGGTCCTTGACGAGGCTCAGGAGTATTCCCTGATTCATTATGAAACACTGAAAGACATCACAGGCTGCAGTTCCTTTACTGTAGTGGGAGACACCAATCAGATGATTCTCGAGGGTGAAAGTGCAATGTATGATCTGAAATCTGTTTTCAGAGAGGTCAGGCATTATGACCTCAAGAAAAGCTACAGATCGACCTTTGAAATCATGGACTTTGCCAACCGCTTCCTGGGCAGTGAAAAGATCGTTCCCCTGGTCAGAAACGGAAGTCCTGTCGAAGAGCATAAAGACATCACACTTGAGGAGACTCTGGATATTATTGTCTCAAAAGTGGAGGAATATAAGAACCGAGACCTTGACAGCATCGGTATCCTGACCAGAGACATGAATACCACAAAAGAGCTGTATCAGCTGCTGAAGAAGAAGATCAACGTTAAGCTCATCGACAGTGAAGATGCACTTCTTAAGGGTGATCTCTACATCATGCCTTCCTACTTTGCAAAAGGTCTGGAATTTGATGGTGTCATCATGGCGGAAAAAGCGGGAGAAGAAGGACAGGACCTTATCCGCTACATCATGGCCACAAGAGCCCTTCACAGGCTTACAAGAGTCACCTACATAGACTCCATGGTCTATTAGAAAGAAAAGAAGAAACAGAAAGAGCAGGTTATTTCAGGATCCTTTATCGGTCCCAGAATAACCTGCTCTGTTTTATTTGATTTATAATATGGCTACATCTAGATCCACAGTAATCATGATCCTCGCGGTCTTGAAACGGCTGCGAAGTCTTCGTTCAAGTTCTTTCTTGATGTCCGCTCTGTCTTTTTCGGTGGTTTTTCTGCTGTCTACGACAACTTCCAGAATGATCAGTTCATCCTCACTGTGTCCGGTATATCTGAAGTCGTGGAAGGAGAGGATATGCTCTATGCCCAATGCGATTTCTCCTACAGTCTTTTTGACTTCAAGGTATCTCTCGTCTGTGTTGTTTATGGGATCCATGTGGATCACAAGACTGATATTGAGATCTTCCCTTATATGTCTCTCGATTTTGTCGATGAGATTGTGGAGCTCCACAAGGTTCATATCATGAGGAACTTCCACATCGATGGTCGCCATGGTCTTGGCTGGACCGTAGTTATGGATCTGAAGATCATGGACACCAAATATGTTCTCGTAGGACAGGATCTTTTTCTTGATCTTGTCCGCCAGTTCCTTTTCCGGTTTCTCACCCAGAATGGGATTTATGGTTTCAAGGGAAAGCCTTAAGCCGGAAAATATGATGTATATGGCGATCAGGACTCCGACAAAGCCGTCCACAGGAAGTGTGGTGTATTGACTCATGATGAGTCCCAGAATCACCACAGAGGTGGTCAGAACGTCACCGATGGCATCCTGTGCGGTGGCAAGGAGGGTGCTTGATTCGATCTTTCTCCCGAGTTTCTTGTTGAAAGCATAGATGAGGAGCTTGAAACTGAGTGAAAGGATCAGGATGACTATGATAAGAGGACTTGAAGTTACCGGTTCCGGAGAAAGGATCTTTTTGAAGGAAGATACGACAAACTGATAACCCACAACGATAACAAGTACCGATATGGTCAGTCCTGTAAGATACTCGATCCTTCCGTGGCCGTAAGGATGTTCTTTGTCCGGTTCCTTATTGGCCAGCTTAAAGCCGATGATGGTGATGACGGATGAGGCCGTATCAGTCAGGTTGTTGAAGGCATCGGCAATCAGCGCGATACTCCCTGTAGTCAGTCCAAGGATTCCTTTAATGAGAAACAGAATAAAATTGAGACAGATGCCAAGGGTCCCCGAGATCTTTCCGATTCTTTCTCTTTCTTTTGCCTTACGCAGATCTCTGCCTGCGACGATTTTATCGATTAGTCTCATGATCACGATGATTTCCTCACTTTACAAGTTACTGACCTAATGAATTTTAGAACTTATTATAACACAATTCATCAAATTTGAGAGACTGTTCTTTCGCCTTTTTCAATCTCCTGAAGTGATGGTCATCAGAAAATGACAGTAAATTGCAAAATCCTTCCTTTTAGGATGTTCGCTGCCCATAATTGCATGATAGAATAGAGATAACGTTGAAATTTTGGAGGAGAAAAAATGGAAGAAAAAAAGCTTGCTCTGGAACTGATAGATTTTCTTCATGAATCCTCTACAGCCTTTCAGGCAGTAGAAGTGATGAAGAAGGACCTGATTTCATCAGGATATCAGGAAATAGAGGGTGAAAAGAAATGGACGCTTAAGGAAGGGGATCGTGTATTCTACACAAAGAACGGTTCGTCCTTATTTGTGGTACAGATCGGTGAGAATCCACTGGAAGGCGGATTCAAAATGGCTGGAGCACATACCGATTCTCCAGCATTCAGAATCAAGCCTGATGCGGAAATCGTGCAGGACGGATTCCTGAAACTGAACGTGGAAACCTATGGCGGACCGATTCTGTCCACATGGTTTGATCGTCCGCTGTCCCTTGCGGGAAGAGTAATGGTCAAAGGTGATCATATTCTTAAGCCAAAATCAGTCATGGTTGATTTCAGGAAGCCTGTTCTATATATTCCGTCACTTGCCATTCATATGAACAGAAAAGTCAATGAAGGCGTGGAGATCAATAAGCAGAAGCATGTCCTTCCTGTCATGATGATGGTGGAGAAGGATTTCGAAAAGAAGGGATTCCTGAAGAAGATGGTTGCAGAACATCTGGGAGAAGAAGTGGAGTCCATACTTGATTTTGATCTGTTTGTCTACGAAGCGGAAAAAGGAAGCCTCTGCGGCTTCAATGAAGAGTTCATCTCGTCCAAGAGACAGGATAACCTGTCCATGACACACAGCATACTGACTGCAGTCAAGAAAGCGGAAGCTTTCTCTGGAATCAATATCGCCGCATTTTTTGACAATGAAGAATGTGGAAGCGCATCAAAGCAGGGTGCAGATTCAACACTTCTAAGAGATCTTATGGAAAGAGTGTACTATGCACTGGGCGGAAGCAGAGAAGAGTTCCTGAAGAGCCTTGAAAGCTCATTCATGATTTCAGCTGACCTTGCCCATAGTGTGCATCCGAACTACAATGACATGCACGATCCGACAAACAGACCGATCATCAATAAAGGACCGGTCATCAAGATATCCGCCAATCAGAGATATACTTCCGATGCGGACAGCATGAGTGTCTTTACGGAGCTCTGTGAAAAAGCCCAGGTGCCTTATCAGTACTTCGTCAACAGAAGTGATCTTGCCGGTGGAAGCACCATCGGACCTATCGGATCCACACATCTCCCCATCAGAACGCTGGATATCGGAAATGCGATACTCGGTATGCATTCTGTCAGAGAACTGGGTGGAGTCAAGGATCATCTTTACCTGACCAAGGCGATGGAAGTTTATTTTAACTTAAAATAAATCATATTGTATTCGTTTTGTCACAGGTCCTGAGGTGAAATACTATAAAATTCTAAATAGAGTTATACGTAGAGGTGAATGAGTTTGAAAATAATGAGAAAAATTTCCATGATCACAATCATAGCAGGGCTTACTGTCGCAATATCGGGCTGCAGCTATTTTGGGCTGACTCCGGATATTTCTGAATATGTCGATCCGGCACAGGACTCCGTGCAGGATAATGAAGAGCTCGCGTCTTATATTGAAGAGGTTAAACCAGTACTTGAAGCATACTATACTGACGGAAGAACATTAAGCAGCATAGGCGTCAAGGGAAATGAAGTCAATGTAGAGATTGATCTTGGCGACAGTTCAGATCCCTATGACGATTTCGAAAAGCTTATGGTCTACGAGACCACAAGAGTGACCCACAGTATCTTAAACTACAGGGATAATCCTTCCATCAGCGAGATATACAGAATCAATCTCAATTTCACCGGCAGGAAGACTGTAACTCTTTATGGAGCACAGGCTGTGGAAAGTGAAGGAACTCGTGATTTCGATGCACAGACCATCCTTGATGCAGTAAAGAGAAAATAAGTCATTTCAGCTTAATAAATGATCAGAAAAGATTCAGCCATGGGGCAGGGTGACCTGCATACCATGGCTGAATCTTTTAAATTCCGAGTCTTTTTTAACCCACTCTGTTTTCCTGAAGTCTCTCAAAGGCTTCCTCAGCTTTTCGATGCTTCTGTCCGTATTTTCTGTAAAGCTCCGCTTTTTCTTTCAGTCGGATTCTTGCATCCCGTGAGGGATTTTCGGCGATGTAGTTCTTGCAGGCAACGCTGCAGAAACCTTCATGTTCCTTCTCGCACGCTTCACAGGAGATATGCTGGAGATGGCAGTCATCATTGGTGCAGTTGATGTAGCGGTCGGTTTTTACGCCGCAGTGTACACAGTGGGAGACGATAACATCTTCTTCCTGATTGATTTTCACGGAAATCCTGTCGTCGAAGACATAGCACTTGCCGTCCCAGAGTTTTCCTTTTGTCTCTTCGTCCTGACCATAGGTCACAATTCCGCCTTCAAGGTGATAGACATCCTTGAAGCCCTGATTGAGAAGAACACCGGTGAGTTTTTCGCACCGGATACCTCCGGTGCAGTAGGCGATGACTTTCTTGTCCTTATGCTCAGACAGGTTTTCTTCGATCCACTTCGGAAATTCCTTGAAATTTGTGATGTCGGGTCTCACGGCGCCTCTGAAATGTCCGATGTCGTACTCATATCCGTTTCTGCCGTCAAGGATGATGACGTCGTCTCTTTGAAGCATATCATACCATTCCTTAGGCTTGAGATATGTACCGACTTTTTCATTGGGATCCACATCGTCATCCTCGTTTAAGGTGATGATGCTCTCTCTTGCTTTGACATAGAGCTTTCTGAAGGCATTTTGCTCTTCTACATGAATCTTGAAGACCATATCTTTGAAACGTTCATCGCTTTTCATATGGTCCATATAAGCCTGTGTCGCTTCAAAAGTTCCGGATAAGGTGCCGTTTATTCCTTCTTCAGCCACAAGTATTCTTCCTTTAAGACCCAGTTCTCTGCAGAAAGCCTTGTGCTCATCAGCATAATGGACTGGGTCATCAATTGATGTAAATTTATAATATAGCAGTACACGATAGTTCATTTTACTCATCTTCTTTTCTCCGTTTTTATGATGTGATAAAGTATACCGCATAAATTAAATTTTGTAAATTGCCATAGGATGCAATTTATATTGACAGAAATATTCAGAAGGTCGGTCTTAGAGTGACATTTTGAGCAAAGCTGTAAATGAAAAGAAAAACCACAGGCAAGGATCCCGGTTATCTGATAAACCGAATCCTTGCCTGCTAAAGATTTTATAGAAAATGTGAACTCTGTCCGGCTACGCGGCAGTTATGGTATTCTGTTTTCTCTCTTCTCTTTAAGGCCGGATGGCAGTATGCTGCGGTCCTAATCGTTCCTCGAATACCCACTGATCAGAACGAAAAATCCGATGATTTCAAGAATTATGCCACCGAAAAAATAGGCTGTAGAGTCTGTGCCGATTGAAAAGATCAGGATGCTGATGGCTAATCCTGACAAGCCTAATCCCAGGAGCATCTGTTTTTACCTTTTACCAACTTAAAATGACCTCCTTTAATATTAAATACAAATAAAGTTTCTATATTCTATCAGTATATCATTTTCAATAGACAATAAAATGTGAAGATAAAAAATACTCCCATAAATTGAAGCATAATGCTCAATATTCTATGGGAGTAATCTATTCTGGATGATATTCAGGCGCTAGTCAACCTTACCTACATCGGTAAGAGACAGGTTGCTGTTATGGCTAAGTGCCCATGAAATTCCCCATTCATTCTGGAAGAGGAGGATGTTTCTGTCTTTAAGGTCTTTAACCAGCCTTGAATCGGAAGTGATGTTGATGTTGTCAAGATCGGCATCTTCATTTTCAATCCACCTGACGAAGCGGTAAGGAAGGTGATCGATCTTGATTTCCACACCATACTCGTTCTTCAGCCTAAACTCGAGAACTTCCATCTGAAGGGTACCCACAACGCCTACTATGATTTCTTCCATACCGATATGGAGTTCTTTGTAGATCTGTATCGCACCTTCCTGAGCCACCTGGGTGACGCCTTTGACGAACTGCTTTCTCTTGATGGTATCCACTGGTCTTACTCTTGCAAAATGTTCCGGAGCAAAGGTCGGAATTCCTTCAAACTTGAACTTGTTCTTCGGATCGGTCAGGGTATCTCCTATGGAATAGATGCCCGGATCGAATACACCAATGATGTCTCCGGCGTAAGCTTCTTCCACGACTTCTCTGTCCTGTGCAAGGAACTGAGTAGGCTGGGAAAGCTTGATTCTGTTTTTGCCCTGATAATGGAAGACTTCCATTCCTTTTCTGAATTTACCTGAGCAGATTCTGATGAATGCGATTCTGTCACGATGCTGAGGATTCATGTTGGCCTGAATCTTGAATACAAAGGCGGAGAATTCATCGCTGAATACATCGATCTCCTGTCCGTCTGAAGTTTCTCTTGGAAGAGGAGGAGAGGTCATTTCAAGGAATGACTTGAGGAAGGGCTCTATACCGAAGTTTGTGAGCGCGGATGCGAAAAAGACCGGACTCAGAGTGCCTTTTAAGACTTCGCCCATATCGAACTCATTTCCTGCCATATCCAGAAGTTCGATATCGTCCTTCAGCTGGTTATGGAAGGATTCTCCGATAAGATCCACAAATACAGGATCGTTCACTGAACCCTTGACGGAATTTACCGTGCTCTGCCCGTGCTTTCCTTCGGAAGAAAAGACCTGTATGCTGCTTGTTTCTCTTTCATATACACCTCTGAAATCCTTGCCTGAGCCAATCGGCCAGTTCATGGGATAGGTTTTTATGCCAAGCTCGTTTTCGATGTCCTCCATAAGCGCAAAAGGATCCTTTGCTTCTCTGTCCATCTTGTTGATGATGGTGAAAACCGGTATGTTTCTCAGGGAAGCGACATTGAAAAGTTTCCTTGTCTGATCCTCGATACCCTTAGCCGCATCCACGACCATAACGGCTGAGTCCGCAGCCATAAGGGTTCTATAAGTATCTTCGGAGAAGTCCTGATGTCCTGGAGTGTCCAGGATATTGATGCAGTAGCCGTCATAGTCGAACTGCATCACTGAGGACGTTACGGAAATTCCTCTCTGCTTTTCGATTTCCATCCAGTCTGATACGGCATAATTCTTTGCTTTTCTTGATTTAACGGATCCTGCAAGCCTGATGGCTCCTCCGTATAGCAGAAGTTTTTCGGTCAGGGTTGTCTTACCGGCATCTGGATGAGAGATGATGGCGAAGGTCCTTCTTCTTTCTATTTCTTTTCTTAATTCTTCCACGGGTATCCTCCAATTGTTTCTAATCATATGGAATTCATTCTTTTTGAATGAATCTGCTGGCATTAATTTCAGGTCTTATTCCGAATACATGGCAGTCATCCATGTTACAAGACCAATTATATATTATAATTGATAATCAAAGATTATACTACATATTTTCTTAAAGTTGAAGAGCGGACAGGTGAAGGGGAGTGGCAGTTGCCCTTCCATAGCACCGATATTATTAATAAAATGTTAATCCCAGTATGACACAATTATATACAAACTGGGGTATAATGAATACAATTAGCAATGGAGGAATGAGATGATCAGACTAGTAGCAATTGATATGGATGGGACGCTGCTTTCATCCGAACATAAAGTCAGTCCATTAAACAGGAAAGCCCTGAAACTTGCAGATGAGAAGGGAATAAAAGTTGTTCTATGCAGCGGAAGAAGAATACATAATCTTCTTGATTATGCGAAGGAACTTGGAATCGACGGGAATGAAGGATTTGTTGTCGGAAACAACGGTGCAGGAGCAATGAGAATCGCAGACAGTAAGGTCATCTATGAGAACTATCTCACTGCAGCCGAAGCTCAGTCAATCGCTGAAGTCTGCGACAGCGTCGATGCGAATTACACGGTTCATACTTTTGATGCGGCAATATCACCACGAGAAAACCTCTACTCGAAATATGAAGCTGGCCTTAACGGTATTGACCTCACCATCATGCATCCGAGTGCGCTTGCTGATGAAACCATGGTAACAAATATGCTGGTTCTGGATGAAGTGGAGACGCTGAACGGATACGAAAAAGTCATTATGGACACCTTTTCGGAAAAATACCGGATCATCAGGACGATGCCCATGTATCTCGAAATCATGAAGAAGGAAGTCACAAAATTCAACGGAATTATGGCTGTGGCCGATCTTTTCGGTATCCGCGATGACGAAATCATGAGTATCGGTGATGCAGCGAATGATCTTGAAATGATCGTCCACGCAGGAGTGGGCGTTGCCATGGGCAATGCACAGAAAGTGATCAAAGATGCAGCGGACTATATCACCCTAAGAAATGACGAAGACGGGGTGGCGTATGCCATGAACAGATTTCTGAAACTTGATATGATAGAATTTAAACATGAGGAGGTGGAGTAATGAATAAACATAAAATGCTGAAAACTGTCTTGACTATGATTCTTCTGATCTTCATCATACCGATATTCAATGTAGAAGCTTCAGATGGATATTATGAAGTGGATGAATTCAATATCACTGTGGATATTCTGGAGAATGGTGATGCAGTGATCATGGAAGAAATCACCTATGATTTTGACGGAAACTTCAATGGAATCCTTAGAGACATCGATTATGACCGGACCAGCGGGATCAAAAACATAACAGTAGGAGTGCTTGAAAATGGGAGTATCACAAGCTTTTCTGAAAGCGGCGGATCTGGAGCGTACGTCTATGAACGAGATGATACAGGATCACTTGCAAAGCTTAAGATCTATGAAAAGTCCAGAAACGAGAGCAAAACTTTCTACATCGGCTATACCCTGGTCAATGTAGCGGAGAAGTATAACGATATCGGTACATTCAACAGAAAGATCATAGACGATGGCTGGGACATCCCATTAAACAACATCACCATCACCATAACCATTCCGGAAGGGGCAACGAAAGAAGATCTTAAAGTATACGCCCATGGACCTCTGACCGGTGAGAGTGAAATTGTGGACAATCGGACATTCCGATTCACTGTTCCTTCAGTAGGCGGAGATTTTGTGGAAACACTTGCCATTTTCCCGCCGGAACTCATTCCTGATTCTACAAATGTTTTTGCGCAGGATGAACTTCCGAGTATTCTTGAGAATGAACAGCAGCTTGCTGATGAGGCTAATGAAAGAAGAGATGAGGCCATAAGAGAACTCGAGGAAGAGAGACAGCGTGAAGAACGTGAAAGAACTTCAAGACCGATTTTCGGCGCAGGGATCGCGGCTGCTCTAGGGACCATTTTCTTCATGTTCAGGAAATTCACAAAGGAACTTGAACCTGAGTTCATGGGAGACTACTACCGTGAACTGCCTGAAGACTACAGTCCTGCGGTCATGTCCTACCTGCTCTCGAAAGGAAGGACAACGGATGATGACATCATGGCAACGATCCTTGATCTTGCCAGAAAGAAAGTGATCAGACTGACGCCCATCAGGACTGAGAGCGGAAGGATCTTCAAAAAAGAGGAAGATACTTTTGAACTGACTTGGCTAAACAAGGAGAAGCTCGATACACTTCTTCCCCATGAAAAATTTCTGGCCACCTGGTTTCTGGATGAAATCGGAGACGGCAGAAGCCTTGTCATTGATGATCTTGAAACCATCATGAAAAAGCAGAAGGCGGCACTTCAGTTCAAGAAAGACTACGATTACTTCAAGGTGAAGGTCAAAGATACCGCTGAGAAGCAGGGGTTCTTTACAGCAAACACTCTGCAGGGTGCGAAGATATTTGTGCTTCTTGCCGCATTGTTCATTCTTGCAGGAATCTTCGGGATATTCTTTTTCGGAAGCTTTATCGCCATCGGACTTGCAGTACTTGGCGGTGTACTTCTGATGGGACTTCTGTCCTTAAACTTCATCAGAAAATATACAAGAAGGGGCGTTGAACACAAAGCCATGTGGGAAGCTTTCAGGAAATTCCTCAAGGACTTCTCCAATCTGAAAGAAGCCGAGATTCCATCTCTGGTCATCTGGGAACATTATCTTGTTTATGCTACATCCCTTGGGGTTGCTGAAGAAGTCATAGATCAGCTGCCTAAGGTGTTCAATGAAGCTGAGCTTAGTAATCCGGATCTGACCTATATGGGCGGCTACAGAAGCTTCAACAATTTCTATATTATGAACCATGCGTTCGGTGGTACGATGTCGAGAGTGAGCTCGGCTGTAAGCTCAGCTCAGATTGCAAACTCCAGCAAATCATCCGGCGGCGGATTCGGAGGAGGATTCTCCGGAGGAAGCTCAGGCGGAGGCGGAGGCGGTGGAGGCGGCGGTGCCTTCTAAAATATCAGCAGCCTAAAATCTTTAAACAGAAAGGAAGATGAAAAATGCCAACAGGAACAGTTATATTACTGATCGTTCTCGGACTCGTTGTATTGCTTGTCGTTTATGGAATATCTGTCTACAACAGCTTAGTGGTGTTGAAAAACAGAGTGAAAAATGCATGGGCACAGATAGAGGTCCAGCTGAAAAACAGAGCAGACCTTATTCCCAATCTTGTGGAGACTGTAAAGGGTTATGCCTCCCACGAGAAAGAGGTTTTTGAGAATGTCACAAAGGCAAGAGCAGGTGTTCTTAATGCCAAAGGTGTTGAAGCTACAGCGAAAGCTGATGCAGAACTTACCTCTGCACTCACAAGACTTCTTGTCACAGTGGAAGCCTATCCTCAGCTGAAAGCGGACCAGAACTTTCTATCCCTTCAGGCTGAACTGAAAGATGCAGAAGAGAAAATCAGATACTCAAGACAGTTCTACAATGACACCACAATGAAGTACAACACTGCCATTCAGGTATTCCCGAAGAATATTTTTGCCGGAATCTTCAACTTCAAGCAGGAACCTCTGTTTGAAGCATCTGAAGCCGACAGAGCTGTTCCAAGAGTACAGTTCTAATATAACCATACAGAGATCCTGGAGTGTCCCCTGATGGACGCACCAGGATCTTTCACTTTCTCTGTATAGTGATTCTCCTCCGCCTGATTTGAGAGCATGTGGATAAATCAATTTCGGTTGATTATGATCATTCATATTTCTCGTTCCATCATGGAAATGCCATATTATTTACGTTTTATTAACTTTTAAACATTGATAAGTCATTGACAGATTTTTTGATATCGTTTAAGATGAAATCAAATACATGGATTGTTACTGGTAAACAGGCAAGACCGAGATACATGCAACACAGTTGCTTTGTTTCTTTGGTCTTTTTTTTATACTGTGGCCGCAGAGTCTGTGGATCGGTGATGAGATATGCATTGAACTTATTAATCATTATTTATTAAAGGAGGACTAATCATTATGATGAAGTATCTACAGAAACTCGGTAGATCGCTCATGCTACCCGTTGCAGTACTTCCCGTCGCTTCGATACTCATGGGTATCGGTTACTGGATCGACCCAACAGGCTGGGGTGGCGGAAGCCCGATCGCCGCATTCCTGATCAGTGCCGGTGGAGCTATTATTGATAACATGTCTATACTATTTGCTGTGGGTGTCGCTTTAGGTATGTCAAAGGATAAGGATGGTTCAGCAGCACTTGCAGGACTTGTCGCTTTCCTTGTAGTTACTAAGCTGCTATCCCCAGGAACTGTCGCTCAGCTTACACAGGTCGCTCCAGAAGCGGTAAATGTTGCCTTTACAAAGATTGCCAATCAGTTTGTGGGTATCATCTCCGGACTTGTTGCGGCAGGTATGTACAACAGATTCGCTCATGTACAGCTGACACCGGCACTTTCCTTCTTCAGCGGTAAGAGACTGGTTCCGATCATGACATCCTTTGCCATGATTCTTGTGTCCGCAGTACTCTTCTTCGTATGGCCAGTCGTTTACTCAGGACTTGTCGCATTCGGTACAACCATTTCTGAAATGGGTGCAGTTGGAGCAGGTATCTACGGATTCTTCAACAGACTGCTGATCCCAACAGGTCTGCATCATGCTCTGAACTCAGTATTCTGGTTCGATGCCATCGGTATCAACGATATCGGTAACTTCTGGGCAAGTACAGGTACACCAGGAATCACTGGAAGATACCAGGCTGGTTTCTTCCCAGTAATGATGTTCGGTCTGCCAGCAGCAGCCCTTGCAATGTATCATACAGCTAAGGACAACAAGAGAAAGGTTGCAGGCGGACTTCTACTTGCAGCTGCAGTATCTTCATTCTTTACAGGTGTTACAGAACCGATGGAATTCGCATTCGTGTTCCTTGCTCCTGGTCTGTATGTTGTACATGCACTTCTAACTGGTATTTCTGTATTCCTGGCAGCACAGTTCCAGTGGATCGCAGGTTTCGGTTTCAGCGCAGGATTTGTTGATTACTTCCTGAGCCTTAGAATGCCGCTTGCTGTGAATATACTGATGCTTCTCCCACTTGGTCTTATAATGGGTGCCATCTACTACTTCGTGTTCAGATTCCTGATTACAAAGCTGGATCTTAAGACACCTGGAAGAGAAGACGATGACACAACAGAAGGCGAAGGCGTAGTTCTAAACAGAGATACAAACTTCAGCGCTTTAGCAGCTCAGATCCTTGCTGGACTGGGTGGAAAAGAAAATATAGAATCCCTTGATCACTGCGTAACTAGACTAAGATTGGAAGTCAAAGACAACCTTCAGGTCGATGAAGCAAAAATCAAGAAAGCCGGAGTTGCTGGCGTCATCAGACCATCCAAAACAAGCGTACAGGTCGTCATAGGACCACAGGTGCAGTTTGTTGCAGATGAAATGAAAAAGCTGCTCTAATAAGATTTAAAGGCCAGACGGTCAACCTTAGGGCTGACCGTCTTTTCAATGCCTTTTTCCTGTTAGGCTGATAGGATTATGTTTTAGAACATGATAGATATCTTCTAGGAAAAATCTGAAATTCAATCTATAATGGAATCAAGAGATTTTTGGAGGCTGAACATGAAGATTATCAAGGTATTCAACAATAATATCGTTGCAACCCAATCAGATCATGGCCAAGAGATGATCCTTACTGGCTCCGGACTGGGTTTTCAGAAAAAAATCGGAGACAATGTCGATGAATCCCGTATCGAGAAGATCTACGAGGTTCTTGATGACAGCAGAGACCGTTTTTACAGGCTTCTGGGTGATACTCCCATGGAGCTTATCAATGCAACGGAAAAAATAAGAAACAGAGCCAAGGAAGAACTGGGCATCCAGATGACGGTCAATGCACTTGTAGGGATGATCGATCATATCACTTATGCTGTGGAGAGAAAGAAGAAAGGAATGGAAATACCTAATCTTATGCTTCATGAAATCAAGAGTCTATACGGAGAAGAATATAAAGTGGGCATGGAAGGGCTGAATTTCATAGAGGATGCCACAGGTGTTCGTCTTTCTGAACATGAAGCCGGATATATCACCATGCATATGGTCAATGCATCTCTGGGCGAGAACAAAGAGAGCATTTCAAAGATATTTCTGTTCACCAATGGTATTGTTGAAATTATAGAAGAGTCGTTTGATTTTGACTTCAGTGAGGATGAAATATCCCTTGCGAGGCTGAATGCACATCTCAAGTTCCTTGCCAAAAGAATTCTCCTGAATCAGCCAAGTACTGAAGACCATGTGGAAGAATTCTATGAAATGTTTCTGAAGAAGGATAGACGGTTTAAAACTGTGGAGAAAAAGATCAAGGCTTTTATCCGCAGATCTTTCCATCATGAACTGACCATTCAGGAAATGGTCTATCTCATGGTCCACATGAACAAGGCGATCACGAAATGATCTACAGACTGACACGACTTAAAAATCGTATATTAAACATCAGTCAGAGACTGGGAAAGTCCCTTATGCTCCCCGTTTCTGTCCTTCCTGCAGCTGCCATCCTTGTTGGTCTTGGCTACTGGATGGATCCTATAGGATTTGGGGAGAGTACTTTTATTTCAAGTGTGCTTGTACAGGTGGGGCTGGTCATACTGGAAAATATTCCGATTCTATTTGCCGCTGGCGTTTCACTTGGCATGGCAAAGGAAAGAGACGGCTCGGCAGTTCTCTCCGGTATCCTTGGATACCTTGTTGTCGTAAGAATGCTGTCACCGGAATCTGTTGCTGTTTTCAGAGGAATCCCTGTATATCAGGTCAGCGATGCTTTTTACAGCATAGGCAACCAGTTTACAGGGATTCTGTCGGGTCTTGTGGGTGCACAGATCTTCAACAGATATTCCGATCTGAAACTTCCGGAGGGTATCAGCTTCTTTGCAGGAAAAAGATCTGTACCGATCATCAGTACGCTTATGATGGTTCTTGTGAGTATGGTCCTATATGTGATCTGGCCGATGATGTATGAAATGCTCATTATTTTCGGAACAAGAATCAGTTCACTGGGTGCACTGGGAGCAGGTATCTACGGGTTTCTCAACAGACTCCTCATTCCTTTGGGCCTTCATCATCCTCTGAACTCCGTTTTCTGGTTTGACGTTATCGGAATCAACGACATCGGAAAATTCTGGAAGGCTGCTGGTGTATATGGTGAAACTGGAATGTATCTTGCAGGGTACTTCCCCATCATGATGTTTGGCCTTCCAGGCGCTGCCCTTGCCATGTCGCGGACTGCGACAAAAGGTCAGATCCGTAAAACAAGGTCATTTATGGGCACTTCGGCTTTCGCATCATTTCTCACAGGAATCACGGAGCCTCTGGAGTTCTCCTTCATGTTTGTCGCGCCGAAGCTATACTTTCTCCATGCACTGTTTACGGGTCTTTCTCTATACATAGCAGCCCGGTTTCAGTGGATTGCAGGTTTCAGTTTCAGTGCAGGACTCACTGATTATCTGCTGAGTATAAAAGTACCCATGTCGAAAAATATGGGCATGCTTCTCGTTCTTGGTGTATTCTTCTTCTTCCTTTACTACTTCTCTTTCACATATTTCATACGAAAGTACAACATCCTGACGCCAGGAAAAGAATTGCGGAAGAGCAAGAAGGAGGAGGAAAGCAATCTTTATACTGCTGACTTCAAGAAACTCGGAAAGAATATCCTGAAAGCCTGTGGAGGAGGAGAGAACATCGTATCCATCGATTCCTGCATCACGAGGCTGAGACTAGAAGTGAGTGACCCTGAAGCCGTGAACGAGAAAAAGCTTAAAGCCATAGGTGCCATGGGTGTATTCAAGCAGGGGCCATATGTTCAGATCATCATCGGACCGCAGGTTCACTTCATTATGGAAGAGATGAAGCTGGTTGTGAAAGACAGATTAGCTGCACAGTAATACCGAACATATCAGAACAGGCAGGCGTTTTTAAGCGCCTGCCTGTTCTGATATGCTGACTTTTCAGTTATAAGTACTTCAGAACTGCTGGAAGAAGACCGACTTTCTTCTGCATCTTTCTTAAGGTCTTCAGTGCAATACGGTTTGCTTTCATTGCACCTTCTGTGTAGATTTCTTCAAGCTGTGTCTTGTCCGTAAGAAGCTCATTGGCTTTTTTCTGAATCGGTTCAAGCTCTTCTACAATCACTTCAGCCACATATTCCTTGAATTCTTTGTAGCCTCGGCCTTCAAAGGATGCTACGACTTCTTCGGGTCTGATTCCCTTTATGGCACAGACGATGTTGATGAGGTTCTTCACGCCGGGCTGATCATCAGTATAATTGACGACACCGACTGAATCAGTCACCGCTCTGCTGATTTTTCTTCTGATGACATCAGGCGGATCCAGAACCAGGATATAGGAGTTTTCATTATCATCGGATTTTGACATCTTTTTTGACGGATCGGTAAGGTCCATGATCTTCGCTGCACTTTCAGAAATCTTTGAATCCGGCAGGACAAATGTCTCCGAGTAAGCTGAATTGAATCTCTGAGCGATATCTCTTGAGAGCTCGACATGCTGCTTCTGATCTACACCGACCGGTACAAAATCTGCCTGATAGATCAGGATATCCGCCGCCATCAGTACAGGGTAGTTGAAGAGTCCTGCTGATATGGAGGAGTTCTCCTTCAGTTTTGATGTTTTGTCCTTATATTGTGTCATCCTTGAGAGCTCACCCATATTGGCCGAGCAGGTGAGAATCCATGACGCTTCCGAATGTGCAGGCACATGTGACTGTACAAAAAGAGTGCTTTTTCTGTAATCAAGACCTGATGCGATATAGATCGCCAGAATCTCCAGTACTCTTTTTCTCAGCTGGGCAGGTACCTGTTTAACGGTGATCGCATGCAGGTCGGCTATGCAGTAATAGCATTCGTACTCATCCTGCAATCCGATCCAGTTTTTGATCGCACCTAAATAATTTCCCAAGGTGATGTCTCCTGAGGGCTTTATCGCACTGAATACAATTTTTTTCTTCTCTTCCACAAGCTTTTCCTCCATGTCTCAAATTATAGTTTGATCTCTATGATCTTATCCGATTCGCCTGTTCCATGCGGGGCCGGATGTTATAACCATTATTATAGCCTTTTCTCATGAAAAAAGGTAGCTACAATGTAACTACCTTTCTAGGATTATCTTCTCTGATTAAGTTTTTCGTTCTTTCTTGCTCTTCTGCAATCAGGACATCTTACTGGCTCATTTTCAAATCCTTTTTCTTTGTAGAATTCCTGTTCACCAACTGTGAATGTGAATTCGTTTCCGCAGTCTCTGCATATGATTTTCTTGTCTTCCATTTTTTCCTCCTTAGCAACAGTACTTAATTAGATTCTGAGGCTAAGGCCTGGATAACTAAGAAATTACTGTGTCTAAATATTATTACCTTTCGGCAATTTTATTATATCAGATTATTCCCACAAAGGGAACATTCTAAAGTGAAAAAATCCACATACTTCATGAACATGTTATGAATTTAATAACAGAAAAGGGTTTTAGGTTATGAACATTACCTCATATCGGAAATTATATTTCTTATCCGCCAAAAAAGCGGCTCTTTGGGTTTGACTAAATTTTCGGATAATTATATAATTGAATCATAGTTAAAAGGTTTTCAAGCCAAAAATATCAAGGGAGTGATTGACATGATACAGGTAATTTATGGCAAGAGAGGATCCGGTAAAAGCAAAAAAATGGTATCTCTTGCTAATGAACAGGTCAAAACAACCAAAGGCAATGTTGTTTTTGTAGATGACGATTCTCGTGCAATCCATGAACTGGACAGAGACATTCGATTCATCGATGCTGATGAATATGCACTCACAGACTACAGGTCAATTTATGGTTTCCTTTGCGGGATTATTTCAACAAATTATGATGTGACTACGATATTTGTAGATGGACTATTTAATGGAATGGATAAGAAAAGTGAAAGCTCCGAGAAGATTTTTGAAAAGCTTCAGGAATTCTCAGAGAACCACGAAATCAATCTTTATATTGCTATGCATGATGAAGGCGAACTGGCAATATCTGAATTAGAAAAGTACAAGGTCCTTAGCTGACCTTTTTTAGAAGCTCCTGCTGGAGCTTTTGTTTCGTCTCATCTGAATGGGAAAAAGGGGGGAAACGGATGATTTTAATTTGGAATAGGAAAGAGGTTTATCAGGGTGTTTCTGTTCAGAAATTCAATGAAATCCGGAATGTCCTTCGAGCCCATGATATCAGTTATAAGGTAAAGATCAGGGATTCCAGAAGCAGAGCCGGACGAAACAGAGATGAAGAACACCATGCGATGTTTTCCAAAATCTATTCGGTGTATGTCCATAGAAGGGACTTTGACCGGATCAGAAAGTATATCAGGTAAGAAATGCATCAGAGATGAAGAACATTCATAAGTTTGAATGTCCTTCATCTCTGGTTTTCTTTGAAGTTTAAAATGTCATGGGATTTTCTGTTTCACAAATCAGAGGAAATTAGGTATACTAAGATGTAGTAAACAAACGTCAGGAGTGAAAAAATGAGTGTATTTGACGAACTAACCAGAAGAGGATATATCAAGCAGCTTACCCATGAGGAAGAAATCAAGAAGGCGCTGGAAACGGAAAAAGTCACCTTCTATATCGGATTCGATCCTACAGCTGACAGTCTGCATGTAGGGCATTTTATCGCCATGATGTTTATGGCACATATGCAGAAAGCGGGACATGTACCCATTGCTCTAGTAGGCGGAGGTACAGCCATGATCGGCGATCCTTCAGGAAAGACAGATATGAGGTCCATGCTGACAAAAGAAGACATTGATCATAATATTTCGAAGATCAAAAAGCAGATGGAGAGTTTCATTGATTTTAGTGACAACAAAGCACTGATGGTCAATAATGCCGACTGGCTTCTTAATCTCAATTACGTGGACTTTTTAAGAGATATCGGAATTCATTTTTCCGTAAACAACATGCTTCGTGCCGAAAGCATAAAGCAGAGACTGGAGAAAGGTCTGTCATTTCTCGAATTCAACTATATGCTGATGCAGGGATATGACTTCCTCTACCTCAATCAGAACCACAGCTGTACCATGCAGCTGGGCGGAGATGATCAGTGGTCCAATATGCTTGCAGGGATTGACCTTGTAAGAAGAAAAGAAAGAAAGACAGCCTATGCTATGACCTGCACGCTTCTGACCAACTCAGAAGGTCAGAAGATGGGCAAGACCGTTAACGGTGCGCTCTGGCTTGATGCAGAAAAGACTCCGGTATATGATTTCTATCAGTACTGGAGAAACGTGGATGACAAAGATGTTGTGAAGTGTCTGAAGCTGCTCACATTCGTGGATATTGATGAAATCGAAAGAATAGAATCCCTTGAAGGGGAGAATATCAACGAATCCAAGAAACTTCTTGCTTATGAAGTGACAAAACTTGTCCATGGCGAAGATGAGGCAGATAAAGCGAGAAGTGCGGCTGAAGCACTGTTTG
The DNA here is from genome assembly GCF_032054185.1 of Proteiniclasticum sp. Lineage (NCBI taxonomy): Bacteria > Bacillati > Bacillota > Clostridia > Eubacteriales > Clostridiaceae > Proteiniclasticum > Proteiniclasticum sp. The sequence goes on along the minus strand of NZ_DAMBTF010000005.1, from coordinate 84,954 downwards.
GCGGCGGTACTGACCTGTCTAATGTCCCAACGGTCGAAATCGTAAGAGCTGATCTTGAAAAGAGTCTCCTTGAGATTCTCCTTGAAGGCGGAGTATTCCCATCCAAAGCTGAAGGAAGAAGAAACATGGAGCAGGGTGGTGTGAGCATCGATGATGCAAAAATCACCGACACCAGCCATAAGATTAAGGAAGAGGATTTTAAAGACAACTATCTCCTTGTGAAAAAAGGAAAGAAAAAGATCTACAGAATCCTGATTACAGATTAATGGCACTTTATGCGATATCAGATCTTCATCTTTCTCTCAGCGGGGATAAGCCGATGGATATATTCTCTGAGGACTGGAAAGATCATGATGAGAGAATCAGAGAAAACTGGCTGAAAAAAGTCAAAGAAGAGGATACGGTGCTTCTTGCAGGAGATCTTTCCTGGTCCATGAATATGGCTTCAGGAAAAGAGGAACTGGATTTTGTAGCGAATCTTCCTGGAAGAAAGATTCTCATCAAGGGAAATCATGACTACTGGTGGGGCAGCATCAAAAAACTCAACAGTATGTATGATAATATGGATTTTATCCAGAATAATTTCTTTACATATGAAGATTATGCCATCTGCGGAACGAGAGGATGGGTACTGCCTGGAAGCGCGCTCTTCAAGGAAGAAGATGAGAAAATCTACAACAGAGAGATCATGAGACTGAAAATGTCTCTGGACCAGGCAAAGAAAGCCGGTTATGATAAAATCATTGTAATGATCCATTATCCGCCGGTGAATGAAACTTTTAAGGATTCTGTATTTACGGATATTTTTGAGGAGTACAACGTGGAGAAGGTCATTTATGGTCACCTTCACGGCAAGTCACTTCAGAGAGTGATGACAGGGTATAGAAAGGGAGTGGAGTATCTCCTGACTTCCTGTGATTATATCAATTTTGACCTGATTACCATACTCGAATAGACAAGCAGCATATTTCAGTCTTTATATTGCATCACCGAAGAATGTTTCTGTCAAAAGGTGATCACTAAATTTTGGAGGTAAACAATGTACAACAGTAATGACGCCCTTACCATCAATACCATCAGAGCATTGTCCATCGATGCAGTGGAGCAGGCAAATTCAGGACATCCTGGTCTGCCCCTTGGTGCTGCACCATTTGCTTACGTTCTTTGGGCGAAAAACATGATGCATAACCCGAAGAACCCTACATGGTTCAACCGTGACAGATTTGTGCTTTCAGCAGGCCACGGTTCGGCTCTTCTTTATTCACTTCTTCATATGTCAGGCTACGGTCTTGAGATGGAAGAGATCAAGAACTTCAGACAGTGGGGATCAAAGACACCAGGACATCCTGAGTACGGTCATACTGTAGGCGTAGAAGCCACAACAGGACCACTCGGACAGGGTGTTGCCATGGCTGTCGGTATGGCAGTGGCAGAAAGCCATCTGGGTGCTAAGTACAACAGAGAAGGCTTCAATGTCGTAAACCACTACACCTTCGCACTATGCGGAGATGGAGACCTCATGGAAGGTGTTTCAGGAGAAGCATCCTCATATGCCGGACATCTTAAGCTCGGCAGACTCATCATGCTTTATGATTCAAATGACATTTCCCTGGATGGAGATCTGGACAAGTCCTTCTCGGAAAGTGTAAAGGAAAGATATGAAGCTTATGGATGGCACTACCTGAGAGTGGAAGATGCCAACGATCTTGAAGCGGTTGATGCGGCCATCAAGGAAGCAAAGAGAGTGGAAGATAAGCCTACAATCATCGAAATTAAGTCCATCATCGGAATCGGATCTCCTTCAGCAGGAACATCCAAGGCTCATGGTGCTCCGCTTGGTGCAGAGGGTGTAAAGGTCACAAAGGAATACTTCAAGTATAATCATGAAGCGTTCACTGTTCCTGAAGAAGCTTATGAGACATTCAGAAATCACATCGAAGCTAACGGTGTGAAGGAAAACGAGTCATGGGACAAGTTGTTTGCCGACTACAAAGAAAAATATCCTGAACTTGCCGGCGAGCTTCTTGATGCCATTGAAGGAAAGCTGCCAGAAGATCTGACAAAGGATATGCCTGTTTATGAAGCAGGTAAGGGAGTGGCCACAAGAAATGCATCAGGTCAGGCGATCAACTTCTTCGCAAAGAAGCTTCCATCGCTGTTTGGCGGATCTGCCGACCTTGCCGGTTCAAACAAGACTTCCATCACCGGAGCACTGGACTATTCCGCAGCTAACCCTGAAGGAAGAAACATCTGGTTCGGTGTAAGAGAATTTGCCATGGGTGCCATGATGAACGGACTGCACCTGCACGGCGGACTAAAGGTATTCGGAGGAACATTCTTTGTATTCTCAGATTATGTAAGACCTGCCATCAGGCTTTCAGCACTTATGGGACTACCTGTCACTTATGTATTCACACATGATAGCGTTGCAGTAGGTGAAGACGGTCCAACACATGAGCCGATCGAGCATCTGCCATCACTAAGAGCGATGCCTAATCTGTCTGTGATCAGACCAGCAGACGGAAATGAAACCTATGCCGCATGGAAGATTGCACTGGAATCGGAAAATGTACCTACAGTTCTCGCATTATCCAGACAGGATCTCACAACACTTCCTACAACAGCTGAGCAGGCTGTAGCAGGAGTAAAGAGAGGAGCTTATATCGTATCACCTTCTGAAAAGGAAGTAAGTGATGCGCTGCTGATTGCAACAGGTTCTGAAGTACCTCTGGCTTATGAAGCTCAGCAGGAACTGAAGAAAGAAGGAATCGACGTTGCTGTCATCTCCATGCCTTCATGGGATCTTTTCGAGAAGCAGGACAAGACATACAAGCAGAGCGTAATCAATCCCGCAGTCAAGAAGAGACTGGCTATTGAAATGGCTAATCCGCTTGGTTGGGAAAGGTACGTAGGAGACGAAGGAAAGATTCTCGGAATCGATACTTTCGGTGCATCCGCTCCTGGAGAAGTTGTTATGGAGAAGTTCGGATTCAGCGTACCTAATGTGGTGAAGCTGGTCAAAGAGCTTATAAACGAATAAGATAGATATATTAAGGTATTGGGTAAGTCAGACTTACCCAATACCTTTTTTGTTTTGTGGATATTATGGTAGAGTTCACGATTAATTTATGATATGTTTAATGTATGTTTAGCGTGCTACAAATGTGGATGAAGCTGCAAGGCTTCCCACTGAAAGGGGACTCCATAATGTTCAAAAGAGAAAACATCAAATTCAACGTCATGATCTACATGATGCTCTGGTTCGGTTATACCTTTTATGATTATGGCGATTTTATTAACTATCTCATCATGGGACCGGTAATCGGAAATATTATCCTCAATTCCACCTGGTTGTATTTAAACCTTATGATTGGAGATAAAACTGAAGCTAAAAATGAAGCTAAAAATGAAGCCTAACTTCTGATTTGTTTTGATAACAATTCGTTTTGAAAGTCTGCTGATCAGAATATAAGAAGTGCTTGTGTTGACTGGTAAAGAGACTAGTGTCCCTATATAGCGACAAAATCATTAGCGAATATTCCAAAAGAACCATTCATACACATATATACATTTAATATTAGTACCTCCTTGTTGCCAAAACAAATGTGGAGACGGTTGTTCTGTTCCATCGGATAAATAGTAAAGAAAAATACAAATTTGAAAGGTCGTGAGTTGAAATACCCTCACGACTTTTTCTTTCTATAATAATCAAGAAGATTATCATATAAACTTAGACGATAATTTTAAAATGCAAATTAAGTACAAAACTCATTGATATGGATTATTTGTCCCAAAAATATATGTATTTGTCCCATTATACTGTATAATGAAAACAGAAATGGAGGTACCATAATATGAAAAAGCAAAATGTTTTAAACCTTATAAAATACCATGTTGAAAGAAATGAAAATGCTTTTAGAAATGAATCCATAAGCATAGCAAGATACTTTGATAGTATTGGAGACTATCAGCTAGCGGAATACATTATGAGTCTGATTGCTGAATCAAATTTGTATACTCCACAGGCTAGTGATTTTGAAAGTGAATTTTTGAAGCAACTTGATATCAGAGCAGTGGCACCACTGAATTTACCCATAGATATATCAGATGATATAAAAGGGGTTATTAATGCGGTCAACCACAATATAGGAATAAACAAATTTTTATTTGAAGGTTTCCCGGGGAGTGGGAAAACTGAGGCAGCTAAACATGTAGCTCGATTACTTGATAGGACAATATATTACGTAGACTTTGATAACTTAATTGATAGTAAATTAGGACAAACCAATAAGAATATTGCACGTGTGTTTTCAGAAATAAATATGATTCCAAATTCAAATAAAGTTGTTGTCTTATTTGATGAAATAGATGTGATTGCATTGGATAGGGTTAATCGTAATGATGTACGTGAAATGGGTCGAGTTACTTCGGCTATTTTGCGAGAACTCGATAGGTTAACTGATTTAAATAAAGAAATAGTAATTATTGCAACAACGAATTTATACTCAAATTTTGATAAAGCACTAACAAGGCGTTTCGATGCTGTAATTAATTTTAACCGATATAGTAAAGAAGACTTGATTGAGGTCGCGGAGTATTACTTCACATCTTTTATTAAGAATTTTAAAGGCATTTCAAAGGATACAAGACTTTTTAAAAAGATATTGAATACAAGTGATAAACTGCCTTATCCTGGAGAATTAAAAAATATAATAAAAACATCTTTGGCATTCAGTGATGCAAATATTGAGCATGATTACTTAAGAAGGCTTTATAATAATTTAGTTAGTAATCTTGATCAAACTGATCTTGAACAACTCCGTATACAGGGTTTTACAGTGAGAGAAATAGAAAAACTTAAGGACGAATCCAAGAGCACCATATCTAGGAAGTTGAGTAAGGAGGAAAATGCTGATGAATAATGTACTAGAATTAAAAGGTAAGCGATTTATCCAAGCTTCAAAAGGTGGTAACGGCGGCGGAGCTGGCATGAATAGTAAAATAGTAGTAACGAGTGAGCAATTAATTAAGTTGCAAGCTAGAATAAGCCAGATCACAGAGTTTTGGAAGTTAGAAAAAAAGCCTTTTGAAGGCATCTTAATTAGCGTCCACTACAATAAAATCGTTGCTAAAAGCAACCGTATTTCTGGACTATTTAGAGGAATTGATTCAAATTCTGCGATTGTTGGAGCTAAGTTCAATGAAGAAAAGGACAAACATATTATTACTTATTTTTTAGATTTACTAGATTTAGAGAAAAGTATTGATTTACTTTCTAAAACCAGCCAAGTTTTAAACTTAAAATTCAAAGGTAGTATCGATAAGAAAACTTTTGATAATGAGAGGGTTTTTGGCAATGAGAAAAAGAAGATTAAGGGAACCGTACAATTTCATGATCTCCCGATAAGTAAGTCTGTGTTTAAGCAAGTAGTTGCTGATGTTTCTTACATTGACGATTTTGAGATAGATATTGCAAAATGGCAGATGAAACAAAGTATTGTAAGCATATATGATACTCGTACAGATGCAAAAAAGTTATTTAAAAGCATTGGAATTGATATCTTAACGAGTAGAATATTAGATAATCAGACAGTTTTTTTGGATGAAAATCAAATAGAGCTCTTATTTGATAAAGCTCCTTATCTTGTTTCAATGGCAACTGTGGACTTAGCAGAATTATCTCCTGAGGATTTTATTGATGAATATCAGCAGAGCACGTTATACATACCATCTCCTAACATTGAACCAACTATTGGTGTAATTGATACCTTGTTTGATAGGCGCGTCTATTTTAACGAATGGGTGGAATATTATGATATGGTTGATGATAGTATTCCTAAAAGTACAGATGATTATCGTCATGGTACTGCTGTATCTTCTCTTATTGTAGATGGTGCAAGGCTGAATCCATGGCTAGATGATGGGTGTGGTAGATTTAAAGTGCGACATTTTGGGGTAGCAGTGGGCTCTAAATATTCCTCTTTTACAATTACAAAACAAATTAAAGAAATTATTTCTAATAATAGAGATATTAAAGTATGGAATATTTCGCTTGGTAGCAATCAAGAAGTTAATGATAATTTTATTTCTGCTGAAGCTGCGATATTAGATCAGATTCAGTATGACAATGATATAATTTTTGTAGTGGCTGGAACTAATAAACCTAATAACGATATTGTAAAAATAGGTTCACCTGCTGATTCAATAAACAGTATGGTGGTTAATGCGGTGACTAAGAAAGGTTTATCAACAAAGTATGCTAGAAAAGGATTAGCCTTATCTTTTTTTGCGAAACCAGATGTCAGTTACTATGGTGGAAGTGAGGAGCAATATATTAAGGTATGTGAACCTTTAGGAGCGGCAAATGTTGCAGGAACTTCTTTTGCAGCTCCTTGGATTGCTCGTAAGTTATCCTATTTAATTGATGTTTTAGGTCTAAACAGGGAGATTGCCAAAGCTATGATTATTGATGCAGCTAGGAATTGGAGTGAAAATCCAACGCCGGAGGAGGTTGCTCTTTATGGACACGGTGTAGTACCTATTAAGATAGGTGATATTGTTCAATCAAATGATGATGAGATTAAGTTTTTAGTTTCAGATGTAAGTGAAAAATGGAATACTTATAATTATCATTTTCCGATTCCACTTAAAGATGATAAATACCCTTATATAGCAAGAGCGACTATGTGTTATTTTCCTATATGTAATAGAACACAAGGTGTTGATTACACTAATACAGAACTTAACCTTCACTTTGGTAGAATTAAAGACGATGGAAAAATGAACGAAATTAACAACGATAAGCAGAATCAAGATGAAGTACTTTATGCTGAAAAAAATTATCTTCTAGAAGGTGAAGCAAGGCACAGATTTAGAAAATGGGACAATGTAAAATATGTCGTAGAAATACCCAAAGAAAGAATGAGTCCAAAAAAATCATACAACAATAAAAATTGGGGAATGGAAATTAAAACAAACAATAGATTAGATCCTAAAGACGGAATGGGTATTCGTTTTGGTGTTATTGTTACCTTGAAAGAAATCAACGGTATTAACAGAATTGATGAATTTATCAAAAATTGTACTTTAAATGGATGGCTAGTAAATAAGCTTGATATTCAAATGAGAATTAATATTAATGAAAAAGTAAATGAAGATATTGAGTTTGAGTAGTAGAATAGACATATAAAAGATATGCGTTTAGAAAGTACTTTCATATGAGGGATCATTGCGCATGATTGACATCTTTTTTGTATACTCAAGGTACGTTCAGACGGTTGTGCTACTTTTCAACAAAGTAGAGAATATCTACAATGTAGAAGTTGAAATGGAAGTAAAGAATCTAAAAGACTTCAAAATTGTGACAGATGCTCTCAAGTTGTAGCTGACTATATATTTGAAATGCTGGAAGAGGAGATGGAAGTGGAAAAGATTGTAAAAGAATCGGATTCCGCTATTAGGGATTTCAAGTACAAGACTATGGGCAGGCTTTCTCGCAGACTCATTTAAGTGGCGGCGAATTATAATGATGAGGAAAATCAGGGAACAGTATCAGTTGGTTTTAGCGCGCGAATTTAGGGTCAATCCATGTGCTCATGTCCAATCCATCAGGTGCAGCATGGATGCAAAGAGATATACGACAAAGGGAAAGTGGCTGCTTCTTATTGAAGCCAGCCGCTTTCTATAATTAAAGAGTTATTGTTCAGCAGATGTCAGAGGTTTTATCAGTCTTGGATTTCAAATTCTGAGCTGACATAATACGCATCTTTTCCCGGAACGTCTTTTCCTGTGATGTCCGTTTCCGTGAGATTAAATTCCATAATCACACGATAAGTGCCTTCAATCATATCGATCATGTTGTCTCTTCTGATCCAGAGTTTTTCCTCATTACCCGGTTCCAGCATGTAGCCTATAGCAGGAGCCTCGGCCATAGCCTGAATCTTTTTCCAGCCTTCCGCAGTCTTAAGCTCAATTCTGTCGTTTGCACCAAACCAGATGACCTCCTCAGTCTCATTTCTAATGAGGTAGCTCTCAGGATTGATCTCATTCTCTATAATAAGAGAAACATCTTCTATGAGATTGATTTTATCCTCCAGGATCACAAAGCCCTCGCCGTACCATACCTGGTCAAGAGCAGGGAGTGAACTGTCTGGTTCTTTATCAGGAGATGGAGATTCGGACTTTGGTTCAGATGCAACGGGTTCAGAATTAGGCGTTTCGATGTTTTCCGGTGCAGTCTTTTCGCTGCAGGATACTGTAAGGGCAAGGACAGCGATACAGACAAGAACAGAGCGTTTCTTCATGGATTTCCTCCTTGATATACATACTTTGTAATAATATTATATACTTTTTGTTACTAAAAATAGTAACAAAAAAAACAGTATATTGAATATTAAGCTTGCTATAGATACTGATAAAGCGATAGATTTGACTTTTACTTAGGTACCTAATATAATAAAGAGAGATTAAGTTAGGTACCTAACTAAAAGGAGTAATGAATGATGATGGAAAAAAGCAGGATAAACAGTGAATATGATGTACTGGGCAGTGCCATGAGGCTTGTCAGAACCATGAAGAGAAGAGAAAGACTTGAAGGCGGTGCTTCACGAGGAATGATGAGACTTCTTGCCGTTCTTTCGATAAATCCGGGTATTTCACCGAAGGCGCTTGCAGAGCATCTGGAGATCAGACCAGCGTCACTTAGCGAACGGATCAGGAAACTGGAAGAGGAAGGGATTGTAAGAAGAGACACAGACGAAGGGGACCTTAGAAGAATCAAAGTGACCATTATGCCACGCGGTGAAGCCATTTTAAAAGAAACTCGAGCCATGAGAGAAGAGGACAGGAAACTGATCACTGAAGTGCTCAGTGAAGAGGAGCAGAAGATGTTCTGCCAGATCAGTCAAAAGCTTGTAAACGCCATGGAAAGTATAAGAAAGGAAGATGTTGATGCCCTATAACGGAATGAGAGGAAATAGAGGATATCTGACGGAGGAAGAAAAGAAGGACACTCCGAAAATATCCGTCACTTTTCTGAAGAGAGTCTTCAGCTATCTTATGCCCTATAGAGGGTATCTGATACTGAGCCTTGCCGCAATTGCTGTTTCATCACTTTTTGGCATACTCCCTACAATCATCACAGGAAAGATCATTGATGAGGGGCTCCTTAAGGGGGATCTTAACCGCCTCGTTATGCTGCTTCTGATCTCTCTTCTGGTTCTCATCATCTCCAATCTGATTGGCGTCCTTGAAAGTTACCTTAATGTCCTTATTGCCGAGAACATTACAAGCGATATGAGAAGCAGAATGTATAAACATCTTCAGAAGCTGTCCCAGAGGTTTTTTACAGGCACGAAGCAGGGAGACATCTTGACCCGAATGACCAGCGACATTTCAGGTGTGCAGAGCGTCATCACCGGAACCTTTTCGAATATCATAAAAAATATCGTCACTCTGACGATTGCTCTGATCACGATGTTTTCGAAAGATCCGGTCCTCGCTGTTGTGGGTATGGTCATTGTTCCACTCTTCATCCTGCCCACCAAAAAAGCAGGTAAAGTCAGGTGGAGCCTCACCATGGAATCAAGAAAGCACAGTGACGAAATCAGCCAGATTCTCAATGAAACTTTAAGTGTAAGCGGGCAGGCACTATCCAAACTGTTTGTGAAAGAAGAATTTGAGTTCAATAAATATGATGCGGCCAACAAGAAGATGGTCAAGCTCAACATCAGGGAAAGTATGGCCGGCAGATGGTTCAGAGTCGTCATGGCTGTATTCACGAGCATGGGACCCATGCTCATCTACCTTTTTGGTGGGATTCTCATCATTAAATATGGCAGAAGCAGCCTGTCCATCGGAGACATCACGGTCATGGTGGCACTTTTAGGCAGGATATATGGACCGATCAATTCGCTCTTCAATATCCAGGTGGATCTCATTCGTTCCATGGCGATTTTCTCAAGGATATTCGAGTACTTCGATATCCCTGTGGAGGTGGCCGAAAGAGAAGATGCACTGGAGCCCGAGAAATGTCTTGGTCAGCTCAGTTTTAAGGCGGTATCGTTCCATTACGAAGAAAACCAGCCTATTCTGAACCAGCTCAGTTTTGATCTTAGTATGGGGAAAACCGTAGCCATTGTTGGGCCTTCCGGTGCTGGTAAGTCGACGGTTTCAAACCTTATTCCAAGGCTTTATGACGTGACAGAGGGCGCCATCACACTTGACGGTCACGACATAAGAGACCTTAAGCTAAGCTATCTCAGAAGCAATATCGGTGTTGTTTCCCAGGATACCTACCTTTTTCACGGCACCATCAGGGAGAACCTTCTCTATGCAAGAGAAGAAGCAGATATGGAGGAAATCATGGATGCCTGCAGAGAGGCAAACATCCATGACTTTATCGAAAGCCTGCCTAAAGGGTATGAAACCATGGTGGGCAATCGTGGAATGAAGTTGTCAGGAGGTCAGAAGCAGAGAATCTCCATCGCAAGGATCATTCTTCGAAAACCAGCCATCATCATATTTGACGAGGCCACATCATCCCTGGACACCCTGTCTGAAAAACTCATTCAGGAAGCCATTAAGCCACTTCTGAAAAAAAGTGCAAGTCTTGTCATCGCTCACAGGCTATCCACCATCTATGAAGCGGATGAGATCCTTGTCATGGAAAGCGGGGAAATCAGAGAAAGAGGATCCCATGAAAGTCTTCTTCACTTAGGTGGGATTTATAAAAGCCTGTATGATATTCAGTTCGAAAGCCTGAAAGATCTCGAAGAAGCAATATAGAATATATTTTTGTGGTTTAATGCGTAATTGTTGGCGTATAATTTAGAGTGTGAATAAGGAGGTTTTTTATGGAAGGATATGCACTGATCACTGGAGCCACATCAGGGATAGGACTTGAACTTGCACTGAACTTTGCCAGGGACCACATCAATCTGGTTCTGGTGGCAAGAACAGAAGAGAAGCTTCTGGAGATTAAGGAGAAGGTGGAAAAAGACTACAAAATCAAGGTAGTCACAATAACCAGGGACCTGACAGAGGAAGAAGCGCCTAAGGAGATCTACGAAGAGCTGCAGGAGAGAAAGATCCGTGTGGATTTTCTCATCAACAATGCCGGCTTCGGAACATTCGGTCGCCTGAAAGACACCGACCTTGAAACGGAGAAGGACCTTGTGAAGCTTAATGTTCTCTCGCTTCTTCAGATGAACAAGCTGTTCGTACCGGGTATGGTTGAAAGACACTTCGGATACGTCATGAATGTGGCGTCTCTTGCAGCCTTTATGCCAGGACCTGTCATGGCGAACTACTACGCATCAAAAGCTTATGTGCTCAGTCTGTCTGAAGCCATGCATGAGGAGATGAGAAAAGAAGGCGTTAAAGTCAGTGCGCTCTGTCCGGGGCCGGTAAAGACCGGGTTTCAGGAAAGAGCACAGATGAAGAAGACAGATTCAGCAAAAGCCTTTCTCATGGAAGCGAAAAAAGTTGCAGACATAGGGTACATCGGACTGTGGAGAGGTAAAGCTGTTGTTGTTCCGGGAATATTTGAAAAAGCTGTACCGGTCCTCACGAAAATTTTTCCGCGTTCCCTCATAAGAAAAGCGGCCATATTGTCACAAAAAGAATAACTGAAGTGATTAATTTGGTATAATAGCAATAGAAGAGATGCTTCCTGAAAGCAGAAGTGATGTTTACAGGGAAGACAGATTCTTTGTATGTGAGAGGTGCACTAAGAGATGGCGAATAAAGACTGGAAAACTTTTATGATTCCTTATGAGCAGGCAGTTGAAGAACTCAAAGTCAAGCTCAGGGCAATAAGAACTGAATATCGCAGAAAAAATGATTATTCTCCCATAGAGTTCATCACGGGCAGAGTCAAAGAAATTTCATCTATGCTTGAGAAAGCGAACAAATTTGAGATTCCTCATGACCGTCTTGCCCTGGAACTTGAAGATATTGCTGGAATAAGAATCATGTGCCAGTTTGTTGACGATATCGAAACTGTGGTCAATATCTTAAGAAGGAGAAACGACATGAAGATCCTTTATGAGAAGGACTATATCACAAATGTAAAAGCCAGCGGATATAGAAGCTACCATATGATCATTCAGTACCCTGTCAATATGGCAGGAGGAGTCGTGGATACCATAGCAGAAATTCAGATCAGAACCCTTGCCATGAATTTCTGGGCCGTAACAGAGCACAGCCTGAACTACAAGTACAAGCAGAGTATTCCGCCTCATATCAAAAGCAAGCTGAAGGAAGCGGCAGAGTCAGCCTATCAGCTGGATGAGACCATGCTGGAAATCAAGGATGAAATCAAAGACGCTCAGAAGCTTTTTGAAGTGAAATCTGCACTGGTGTCGGCAATAATGAATGATATCCTCTATCTCATGTCTCTCGGGAAGATGCAGGAAGCTTCAAGATTCCAGAGTCAGCTGAACAAGCTCATCGAGTATGGAGATGTTTCCGATCTCAATCAGCTTCATCAGATGGTGAAGAAGGAGATCAACCGTTTCAGATAATTAATATTAATGGGCAGCAGGAGTATAAAACTTCCGGCTGTCCATTTTATACTTTAAGTGCATCAAATTAAATAGTATAATAGGTAATATAAAATACGAGAAAATGACTTTTAGTCTGAGAGAAGATGGGAGAAATAATGGAACAAGACAAGGAACTTTCGCTGGTCAGAAAAAACGGCAATGAAATCAGGCATATCATTCATCCGTCCTTTGATGTGATGATGGAAGCAGTAAAGAAGACGCCTCCTTCGATTCAGTACATCAAAAACCCGCCGTTATCTGTGATGATCACAGCGGTTAATGGAGGGTGGAACGCTCTTCGCTTCATAGAGGATGCACCTTATGAGGTGAAACTTGCCGCGGTGAAAAATAAGGGATGGGCGATTCAGTATATCAGAGATCCTGAGCTCGAACTTCAGAAAGAAGCCGTAAGAAGAGACTTCGATGCCATACAGTACATCAGAGAACCTTCATGCGAGGTACAGCTGGAAGCGGTAAACAGCTTCTGGAGTGCCCTTAAATATGTCAAGAAACCCTGCAGAGAGGCGAAGGTTCTGGCCATCTCAAAGAGCGAACAGGCCATCACCTATGTAGGAGATTACACTGAGGAGGAACTGAAGAGCTACCTTCTTGCAAACATCAGAATCGTGAAGTACATCTATGATTCTCTGAATATCGAGATGCTCTATGAGGTGCTGGAAGAAAAGCTTGGAAGGGATGATGTTGCTCCGGATTATATCAGAGACTTTATGGAGCTTCAGATTCTTGACATCAACAAAGTGAATTACATCAGAGACCATGGATCAAGAAGCACAAAGCAGAAGCTCATTGATTATGTGCTCGGCAGATAGGAGATAGGAACAATGAATTATAAGGAAACACTGGAAGCTGTAGAGCTTTCCCTGCTCAGCCGAGCAGTACCGCTCATCATTGGAGAAAGCGGCATAGGAAAGACATCGCTGATCAAAGAATTTTCAAAGAAAAACGACCTTTATCTCGTGAATATCGATGCGAATCTTCTCAAAGAAGGAGAAATCGGCGGACTTCCAATGGTTGTCAGCGGAAAGACCTTCTATGCGACCCATCATAAACTCATGGAGATTGACACCTGGCTGCAGAATAATCCCGGAAAAGTCATGCTCTTCATTGATGAAATCAACAGATGCGACCATAGTGTCCAGCAGGAACTCATGAACCTCATACTGAACAGGGAAATCAACGGCTATAAGCTGTCAGACCGGGTTCTTGTGGCTGCCGCCATGAATCCTACGAACAAGATGGACTCTTACAGAGAAACCGATTATCAGGTGGTGGATATGGATCCGGCACAGGAGGACCGCTTCATCTGGTTCAACATGGATTCCGATCCAAAGGAATGGATCAGATGGGGAATGGAAGAAGGAAATATCCATGAGCAGGTGCTGCAGTTCATCTCGAACTTCAGAGAGTATCTCAGCTACAGAAGCGATGATGAATACATTCAGGCGACACCAAGGAGCTGGGAGAGAGTATCCAGTGCAATGAAGATTTTCGAGAAGAGAAAATACGAAGACAAGACTCTTTACAATGTCGTCAAAGGAAATGTGGGTACAAAACTCGCTCAGGAATTCATGGCCTTTCTTGAAGATAACAGAAATCCTCTGATTTCACCGGATGATCTTTACGAAATGGAAGTCATCGGACAGTTTGTCAGAGACGAAGTGAGCCAGGCTAGTCACTCAAGGCTATATATCCTCGCTAAAAACATGATCATCAGGCTAAGAGACAGAATGAGCGATAAGAATGCGGACAGATTCTCAGAAGTGATCAACCTCATGCCCAAGGACTTAAGAATATCTGTCATGAAGGAGCTGAAAAGCGACTATCCTGATGTGTATCCTCTGCTTCTGAACTCTGATACTTTTATAGAGGGGTTTTTTGATTGTTATGGCAGATCTTAATTTCAATAAGGAATTCAGTGAAAAAGATCGTCTGATGGTGAAAAGAAGAGAGCTGCTCTTTGACATCACAGAGTATCTGGAGAAAGGATTCCTCCGAAAAGGATTCAACAGGGATTTCTTTGATTACATCAACGAGATATCTTTCAGAATGCTTAATGGAGGGGAGGATTATTATGCGCTTTTTCTGGGGGATACCTTGAGAGAGATCGATCTGAACCAGGCGTTTCCGACAGCCAGTGTGCTTAAAGGCAATAAAATCCTCTTTCTGTTCAATCCCATCAGCTTTCTGTTTCTTGAGGAGAAGGAGGCCATCGCACTCATCAAGCATGAGATTCTGCATATCCTGCTGAAGCACCATGCAAGAGAAAAGGCGCTGAAAAACAAGTATAGAAAACTCGCCATTAATCTGGCTATGGATATTTCCGTAAATCAGTACATCAATCATCTCCCTAAATATACGGAAAGAATCAATACGGTCAATATGCGCTTCGACATCAATCTGAAGACCGGAGAAACCCTGGAATTCTATACTGAGGCTATCCATAATGCGATTCTTGAGCATCCTAAAGAAGCTGAAGGTCTGAAAGAGTCCGGTGAATTCAATTATGAGGAAGTTCATGACCGGTGGGTGGAATCGGAAGACGAAGACAGTGATGAAGTCAAAGACAAACTGAGATCCACTCTTCAGATGGCTTCAAGAAACGGAATTCCGGATGAGGTTCTGCGCATCGTCAAAGACAACATCAAAGGGGAAGTCTCCTGGACCGATGTTATCAGGAAAGCCCTTAAGACACTGCCTAAGGGCAGGAAGAAGACGGTAACACGTATGAGCAGAAGACAGCCTGATCGGCTGGACCTTAGAGGAGAACTGAGAAATCATATACCTGACATCACCGTGGCCATCGATATTTCAGGAAGTATTGATGACGCTTCGATGAATGATTTTCTTAAAGAGGTTCTTTCACTTAGTCAACTTTACAGCGAGTCTATCAGGATTCTGGAATGTGACAATGAAGTGAGACGTGATTATAAAATCAGAACTTTGAATGACATCAAGCCTCTTCTTAAAAGAAGAGGGGGAACCAAGTTCACACCGGTTTTCAGGCATCTTAAAGAAGAGAATCTGCGCAGCACTCTGCTCATCTACTTTACTGACGGACTCGGTGAGGACCGCATCGAGGTTCGCCCCAGTCACCATAAGACAGTATGGGTGGTGAAAGGAGACAGAATATCTCTTAAAGACCCCATGGGTGAGGTGGTGTATCTGAAATCATCAAAGAAGGATCCAGGAAATGCCTCATATGGCATAGAGGTCATGAGGGCATTACTTCATGACTGGGCGAGGTGAACCCTTTTAAGATTTAATCTGAACGTGAAGGGAATTTACAGCAAAAAAAATGGTGCGGAGAGCTTACTCTCTGCACCATTTTCTATATCTATATATCTTTTATCAGCAGCTGCTGCATGAACCGCAATCTGATTCTGTAACCTTATTGGGTCTTAAAACCATACCCTGTCCCATGTTTTCCTCTGTTGAGAGTATCTGGAAACCTTCAAACTCATTGTAAAGCTCTGATTCAACATAAAAGGTCAAATCCTTTATGGCAATTTCCATGTCTCCATCTTTCTTCTCATCTACCATGAGTCCGAATCTTGGACCGCTGCAGGCATAACCTGCAAGGCTTATTCTGATGTTGTTCTTTTCAACATTGTTTGATCTGAGAAAGTTTAAAAACTCTTCATAAGCGACATCACTCATGGTGAGCAGTTCCTTGCTTAGTGTTTCCATTTAACGCTCTCCTTCTGTTTTAAATATTAGACGGCACATCCTGTAGCACAGGTTGAACAGCCGGCAGCTTCATCGATCTTCTTAGGTCTAAGTGACATTCCGCCACCATAGTTTTCTTCATCTGAGAGGATGACAAATCCCTGATATTCATCATAAAGATCCTTAGCTACGATAAATGTGATGTCCTTTACGATTTCAACTACGTCGCTGTCTGTAGGATCATCCACCATAAGTCCGAATCTTGGACCACTGCAGCCGAATCCGGCAAGCGCCAGTCTTACGATCTTAGGTTCGATTTCGTTTGCCTCCAGCAGGTCAAAGAATTCCTGATATCCTGCATCGGAAATGTCTATCATGTTTACTAATGTATTATTCAATGTATACAACTCCTTTTAATTCTTATCAATATACTCTGATTTCCTTCTTTATTATATAACATCATGGTCAAATCTTCAAATCTATTTGATTTCTTTAAGAAATGGGAGATATCCATAATCTCATTTTATAGTGGTCAGATTAAAATATACTGAAGTTATCTGGGAAAGAAAATGTCACTTATATCCGTTGATCAGATTGCCGTTGAGTCTTCGGTTTCATCGTCAGTATCATCAGGGCTGAAATGGGTGTCCAGCATGTTCATGAAAAAGACTGATGTTTCAAGCGTCTTTTCGGCAAAAATATTGATGTTTCTTTTTGTCAGAAAAATGGGTGCTGCCTTTCGTATATCCTCAATGGCTCTTGCATAAGCCAGAAACAGTTCTGAGTCGTAATACTTCAGCCTTGTTCTCTTTCTGGTATGAAGCCTGTATTCTCTCAGACATGCCTTTCTGACGGTATGGCCTATTTTAACGGCAACACAATGTTTACCGGCTTCGAAATTCGAGAGGGCATCTCTAGAGGTAAAAGAATACCAGTAAAGCATATCTGTTACTTCTTTGAGGGTAGGATCCAGATCTCCACTAAAAATCATATTTTATTCCTCTTCATCTTTGCGTGATATAGAGATTATAAGTAATCTTATAACCTGATGTCAAGCCATCCTGAAAGGCTGACCGAATACATGTTGATTAAGGTTTTCTTTGGTGTACAATGGAATTGAAAGAATGTTTTGAAATCTGTTCACCCTACAAAGGGGAAAACCCTTGAGTCGGGGAAACTCAAGGGTCTACACAATATACATAATCGTATAAAAGGGGGAAATATGAAATACACTTACGGTCGTATTTCGAAATATGTTGTGTGTGTTATGAACTTATATTATCATAGATTGCGTAAAATTGAAAGTCATTCTCAATTAAAAGTTAGAAACATTTTGTAAACAAAAGGGGTGAGTTTGTGAACAGGGGCAAATTTCATGAAAAGGAAGAACTGCTGAGAGTGATATTTCTGCCCATAAGCAATCGGTTGAAGGCTGAGCTGGGTTCTTCACTGGTGGATATCATAGAGGATGATCTTCTTTTTGTGACTTTTCTTACCAATCGTGGGGACATCAAGTTAAAATGCAGCACCTCGAGATTCATGATTACAGAATTCAGTGTTCATGTTTCGCCCGGTACAATAGACTTCATTCTGCACCGGATTGCACTTTTTCTGAGGAGAAATGACATTCTCGTCATCAGTATCCGTGAGGATGAAACAACAGAGATTATTCAGGCATTTCTGAAGAAGAACTATGCAGACTGTCTGCTGAATTCCTATGGTGAAAATACCTATCTGGAACTTAAAGTGATGGACTACATCGACAGATTCTACAAGAATCATACGGTGGATGCTCTTTGAAGGTTATGGAATTTGTTACTTATTGATTAACATTGGAACTTAACGCTTATACTGAAAGTTATTTGGGGTAAAATAGAACCATAGGATAAAAACTAGGAGGAACTGAAAATGAAAATATTATCATTTGTTGCAGATATCTATGAAGATCTTGAACTCTGGTATCCGCTCATCAGACTTAAGGAAGAAGGATGGGAAGTCGATGTCGTAGCCATCGACAAGGAGAAGACCTACACCGGAAAATACGGGCTTAAAGCAAAAGCGAATAAAACCTATGATGAAGTGAAAGCTGAGGACTATGACGGTCTTCTGATTCCAGGAGGATATGCTCCTGATATTCTGAGAGTCGAAGAGGGCTGCATCAGACTGACTAAGGAGTTCAATGATCAGGGAAAACCGATCGGTATGATCTGTCATGCTGGATGGGTTCCGGTTACAGCCGGAATTCTGAAGGGCAAGACTGGAACAAGCACCAAAAAGATCCGTGCTGATCTTGAAGGAGCCGGTCTTACCTGGGTGGATGAGGAAGTTGTCGTTTCTGAAAACATCATCTCCTCAAGAGCGCCTGGTGATCTGCATGCCTATGCAACTGCGTTCATCGATGAAGTGAAGAAATTCAAGGAAAAGAATAAATAGAAAATAAGGGAGCTGATGAAAGTCAGCTCCTTTATGCTGGATGAAAAGATGAGCGAAGAAAAAGGAGATCCCCATATGGTGAGGATCTCCTTATAAGAGCTTAACCTTTGACTACGATATTGACCAGTCTTCCTTTGATTACAATGACCTTGACTACAGTTTTACCCTCAGTTTCTTTCTGGATGGTATCATTGGCCACTGCCATTTCCTTGATTTCATCATCAGATGCGGAAGTCGGAATCATTATTCTTTCTTTGATCTTGCCGTTGATCTGAATGACGATTTCCACCTCATCCTTGATCAGAGCTGATTCATCAAAGACCGGCCATGGCTCATCAAATACAGAAGTCTCGTTTCCGAACATGTGCCAGATTTCTTCCGCGAAATGCGGAGCGAATGGTGCCAGGACTCGGATGAAGTCTGAATTGATCTTTGCCAGGGTCTTGTGGTTGTGCTGCTTCAGCGGAATATATCTGATCAGTGCATTGGTCATCTCCATCATTCTAGCAATGGCTGTATTGAACTGCATTTTTTCGGCATCTTCAGTGACACCCTTGATGGTGTTCGCATTCCAGTAGAGAAGTTCTTTGTCTTCTGGACGAAGTTCGTCTGTATTGTCTGAACTCTGCAGGATGTCCTTTATGTTATGGAAGTTTCTTTCCACTCTGTCCACAAATTTAGAAACCGATCGGATTCCTTCGTCAGACCAGGCACCCCCGTCGGAATAGGAGAATCCGAACATGAGATACATTCTGAACACATCGGAACCATATTGAGTGATGTATTCATCCGGAGAAATGGTGTTTCCTTTGGACTTGCTCATTTTCTGTCCGTCAGGTCCAAGAATGAGGCCCTGGTGAGTAAGTGACTTAAAAGGCTCGTCAAATGAAAGATAACCCATGTCTCTAAGCGCTTTAGTGATGAATCTTGCATAGAGAAGGTGCATGACAGCATGTTCAGGACCACCCACATATTTATCCACAGGCAGCATCTTATCGATCTTTTCCTTATTGAAAGGCTCATCGGCATTCAGATTGTCAACGTATCTCAGATAATACCAGGATGAGCAGACAAAGGTATCCAGAGTGTCGACTTCACGATGGGCATGCCCTCCACATTTTGGACAGGTGGTGTTGAGGAAGCTTTCGCTCTTTGCAAGTGGACTCTTACCGTCTGGTGCAAATTCCACATCATAAGGAAGTTCCACCGGAAGATCCTTTTCTTCCACAACAACCTCACCGCATTGATCACAGTAGATGATCGGAATCGGAGCACCCCAGTATCTCTGTCGTGAAACCAGCCAGTCACGAAGTCTGTAATTGACTTTGAGCGCTCCGCTGTTTCTTTCTTCAAGCCATGCAGTAACCTTTTCTTTGGCTTCGTCTCCGGACAGGCCGTCAAAGTCTCCGGAGTTTACCATTTTACCGATCTCTGTATAGGGCAGTTCCTTTCCGCCTTCGATGACTCTTTCTATGGGCAGATCATATTTCTTTGCAAATTCGAAATCTCTTTCATCATGGGCTGGAACAGCCATGACGATTCCAGTTCCATAAGTGTTCAGGACATAGTCACCGACCCAGATGGGAATGACTCTTCCGTTTATGGGATTAATCGCATAGGAACCTGTAAAGACTCCGGTTTTCTCACGGGAGAGGGACTGCCTGTCGATGTCGCTCTGCATTTTTGCGGCTTCAATGTAAGCTTCCACTTCTTCTTTATGTTCTTCTGTGGTCAGTTCACCCACCATGTCGTTCTCAGGAGCAAACACCACATAGGAAGCGCCGAAAAGAGTATCTACTCTTGTGGTGAAGACCTCAAAGGAAAGGTCCTTCTTGTCCACTTCAAATTTTACTGATGATCCGTAGGAGCGTCCGATCCAGTGCTTCTGCATAGCCTTTGTCTTTTCCGGCCAGTCCAGATCCTGAAGATCGTCAAGAAGCTCATCGGCATATTTTGTGATGTTGAAGAACCACTGTGTAAGGTCTTTCTTGATGACAGGTGTTCCGCATCTTTCGCATGCACCATCGAGAACCTGCTCATTGGCAAGGACGGTATTACAGCTTGGACACCAGTTTACGGGTGCCTTTTTTCTGTAGGCAAGATCATTCTTGTACAGCTGAACGAACAGCCACTGTGTCCATTTGTAGTAGTCAGGTGCGCAGGTGACCACTTCATGATCCCAGTTGAACATGGCGCCCATGGCTTTAAGCTGAACTTCCATGGTTTCGATATTCTTCAATGTGGAATCCATGGGATGGATTCCTGTCTTGATCGCATAGTTCTCTGCAGGAAGGCCGAAAGCATCAAAGCCCATTGGCTGAAAGACATTATATCCCTGCATCTTCTTCATTCTTGCCCAAGAGTCGGTTGGCCCGTAATTGAACCAGTGACCGGCGTGGAGTTTGCTGCCTGAAGGGTAGGAGAACATCTCCAGAACATAGAGTTTTTCCTTATCTTTGTTCTCCTTGAATTTGAAGACACCGGAATCTTCCCAGATCTTCTGCCATTTTTCGTCGGTGTGTTTTCCATAAATTGCCATAATCTTCCTCCTTAAAATAAAAAATCTTCGTCTCTATACTAAGAGACGAAGATTATCCGTGGTACCACTCTAATTAAGCTTTCGCTTCACTTTGGCTGAATATAACGGTTCAAACCGTGGCGGATTAGGCCAGTGCTCCCAGACGAGTTCAAAGGTTTTCCATATCCCCTTACACCAGACAGGGACTCTCTAAAATGGTGGGCCTTCTACTATTTCTGTTCCTCGCACATATAACGAAATTATAAGCCATCGATAGATGAAAAGTCAACCAGGATGTTTTAAAGGCCTTCCGGACTTTCCGGCTTTATCCCGCGGGAAGCAAGAATTTCATATATGCTTAAAGCGGAGGTATCTTCCATGGTATAACCAAGGAGCTCCACCACTTCCTTAAGCTCCTCCTCACTGTGGCTTTCCACTTCAAGGTAGGGGAAGGGAACGAAGCTCGGATCGTTCACATCGATCTCCACTAAGGTGTTTTTATACTGGTAGCTTTCTCTGGACTTACGGATGTTCTCAATGAGTTCAAGTCCTAAAGCCTGAAATATACCAAGTCCGGTTTCCTTGTCTTCAATGATGGTTTCATATTCTTCCATTTTTTTAAAGACCTCTCTTGAAATCAGTCTTTTTGTGGTCATGAATACCGTTTCTTTTCCAGTGGAGATATCTTTTACACTTCGGATTCGTGCATAGCCCTTGACGCTTAACAGGCGTCTGTCTGGAAAGTCGTGGATGTAGTTTTCCTGCATCTCATTCTTTACAAGAACGCCTCCATTCTGTCTCATGGTTTCTCTGACTTTAGGGATATCGATGTCCAGTATCTTAACTTCTAGTTCCATTTTCTTCTCCTTTATACGGCTCGAGGCCGGAATTTATGAAATCATTACATATCTGATGTCCCAACAGTTAATGTGATTCTGATTTAAAGGTTGAAAGCTGAAAAGGGACAGTATGAAACTGAAAAAAACAGGCAAAATGTTTACCTTTTCCATAACAGATCCGATTTATTGAAACAGTTTCATAAAGTGATGTCATAAACTTATGTAAACAGCCTTGACTGTTTACATAAGCAAGTCTAAAATGCAGTTGTAGCAGGAAAAAGAAATCCTGATACAGTAATTATACATTTATTCCTTTAAGAGGTACAGCAATGTACCGGTTGTAAAGAATCGCCCACGGGACCTTAAAAGTAAATGTCATTAAGTGAGGTGTAGAATATGAATGCATATGATGCTACAAAAAGGATTTATGCGATCAGCGATGAGCTGAGTATATTATCCAAAGAACTTGGGGCTGCAGTTAAGGAAACCAACAGGAATCTGATTGAAAAACAGATCAATATTCTGGAGAATGAGTTTTTTAATATAAAGCACAAGCTGGAAAAGATTAATTTTTCCGCAGGAAGTTTATAGGACTTTCACACAAAAAATGAAACTGACAGTCTGCGGGTTAACCGAAGATGAACCACGATACAGTGGAATAAACAGAAGACAAAACCAGGTACGAACGTTTTAAGGTACTATGGCGAGAAAAAAGAGAGTCCGTTAAAGGGCTCTTTTTCTTTGCTTGAAAATCTTCTCAGTTCTTCCATAGTGATGAGGAGAAGAGAAGGTGTGAAGCGGTGAACTTATTCCTGCGAGTCATATCAGATCATTTATCATTTCTTCCTTAATACCGATGATTGTACTGCACGTGAAAGAAAAAAGGCACTGCGAAGTGCAGTACCTTAAACCATACTATTTCATTGAATCTGCTGATCCAAGAACATCATCGATCTTCATCTCTACCAGTTTCTGGATTTCATTTCTTGCTGCACCAAGATATCCTCTTGGATCGAATGCTTCAGGCTTTTCAGCAAAAGCTTTTCTGATTGCTGCGGTCATGGCAAGTCTGATGTCAGTATCCATATTGATCTTGCATACAGCCATTGCAGAAGCTTTTCTCAGCATTTCTACTGGAATACCCTGTGCACCCTTTATTGCTCCGCCGAATTCATTATTCATGGCAATGTGTTCCTGACTTACGGCAGAAGCACCATGAAGAACGATCGGGAATCCTGGAAGCTTCTTCTGAATTTCTTCAAGGATATGGAACTTAAGATCTGGTGTACCGGCAAACTTAAAAGCACCATGGGATGTTCCGATTGCAATAGCAAGGGAATCAACGCCTGTTCTCTCTACGAAATCTACTGCCTGCTCAGGATCTGTATAGACATGTTCTTCAGCATGAACGTCATCCTCAACACCTGCAAGGATACCAAGTTCCGCTTCAACAACAACTCCGTGAGCGTGAGCATACTCAACGACTTCCTTTGTGATCTTCACGTTTTCTTCGAAGTCAAGGTGTGAACCGTCGATCATAACGGATGTGAATCCGGCTTCGATGGCTTCCTTTACTGTCGCAAGGTCTGGACCGTGATCAAGATGAAGTGCGACGTCTATGCCTGTTTCTTCAACAGCCGCATCGACCATTGCCTTAAGATATCTTGGGCCTGCATACTTCATTGCTCCCTTTGATACCTGAAGGATTACTGCAGAGTTCTTCACTTTGCATGCATTGACAATCCCCTGAATAATCTCCATATTGTTGATGTTGAATGCGCCTATAGCATATTTGCCTTCGTAGGCTTTCTTGAACATTTCTGTTGTTGTGACTAATGCCATTAATACAACCACCTTTCAATTTATCTTATGATGCTTCTGTTATGCGGCTTAAGTGTAAGATTTTTAGCAGGTTCCACATAAACTCTCCCTTTATTATATAGCATTTCTTCTTATGAAACCATATCATGAGAGACTTTAAATTATCATGAACATGGCGAAATCCCTTGAAAAGGTATTCATTTCACGCTTTCTGCAAGTGATAACAATGAAGTGCTATTTCAGCATAATCTGGGTATAATATAGATAAGAATAAAGTATAAATAACAGGAGAATCAAACTGTCCGGATGTGGGGGGAAAACAGATGAACGATAGATATGAAGCTGCAGCAATAGAAGAAGGCGTACCCTATGAAGTTGTGAAAACCCTGAAAAAAGGGAATCTCTGGCCGATACTTGCCAGAGAACGGGGGGAATACTTTGAACTGAACGGAGAACTTACAGGAAAGAATAATCTCATACCAGTCTATACGGATGATTATGTAGGGCATAAGGCATACGAGAGGACGCTGTCATTTATTCTTGTCACGGCTTTTTACAGGCTGTTCAGGGAACTTGATCTCATCATCGACCATTCGATCAGCCGAGGACTGTACTGCTGGATCAGAAACAGGGTGCTGAGCCAGGAAGAGATGAATCATCTGGAAGAAGAAATGAGAAGAATCATAAAAGAAGATTATCCCATAACCAAGGAATGCATGCTTCTGGAGGATGCTCTGGCCATGTATAAAGAATCTCAGGATATGGATAAGTATCTTCTTCTTAAGAATATGGAGTACAAGGAAATCAAGATGTATAGACTTCTTGATCAGTATGCGTATTTCTACGGGAAGATGGCTGTTTCCACAGGAAATATCAGGCTGTTTTCTCTGGATCTTTATAAAAACGGTTTTGTCATGAGCTATCCTACCGTAAGAGAACCGGAAATCCTGAGACCCTTTGAACCTCAGGATAAACTGTTCAAGATTTTTGAAGAGACAGCCAGATGGGATGAACTGATCGGTGTCAACTATGTCGGCTATCTCAATGAGAAAATCAGAAATCATGAAAGCAGGACACTCATAAACATCACCGAGGCTCTTCATGAGAAGAAAATAGCATACATAGCAGATGACATCAAAGAAAGAGGAAATGTGAAGATTGTGCTCATTGCCGGTCCCAGCTCTTCAGGGAAGACTTCATTTGCCAATCGGCTGGCCATCCAGCTGAGGGTCAATGGTCTGATTCCGTTCCCGATCAGTATGGATGATTATTTTGTGCCGAGAAGGATGACACCAAAGAAAGCGGATGGATCATTTGATTTTGAAAGTGTTGAAGCCATTGAGCTTGATCTTTTTGAACAGGACATCACAAACATTCTTAAGGGCGAGGAGGTCATACTACCGAAGTTTGACTTTAAAACCGGAACTCGAGGCGTCTCTCTTAACATGGTAAAGCTTCCGGAGAATGGAATCATCATCATTGAAGGAATTCATGGTCTCAACCCGAGGCTGCTCGGAAGAATAGAAGACCGCTTCAAGTTCAAAATCTATATCAGCGCGCTGACTGTCCTCAATATGGACAAGCATAACCGCATCGCGACGACTGATGTAAGGAAGCTGAGACGAATGGCAAGAGATCATATCTCAAGAGGCTACAGCCCTGAAGATACGCTTCTCATGTTCCCGTCAGTATCAAGCGGAGAAAAGATGAATATCTTCCCTTATCAGGAAGAGGCAGACGCCATGTTCAACTCCACGCTTTTCTATGAACTGTCGGTGCTTAAAAAGCATACACTGCCCGAACTGATGAAGATCACAAAGGACAGTCCGACCTATGAAGAAGCAAAAAGACTTATAACGATTCTCAGGCTGTTTGAAGATACACCTGACGAACTGGTTCCTACAAATTCTCTTCTAAGAGAATTTATCGGCGGCAGTCAGTTCTACGACTATTAGATTCAGAATGAAAGGACAGAAAAACGAAAGAAGAATATTTAAGGCAGGTGAAAGTTTCCTTAAGACGGAGACGATAAAATGAAAAAAAAATACGGTGTATTTGATATTATAGGACCCATCATGATCGGACCATCTAGCTCCCATACCGCAGGGGCTGCAAAGCTTGCAAAAATCGCAAGAGGAATAGCAGGGGAGGAACCTCTGGAAGTCAATTTCTATCTCCATGGTTCATTCTCCAAAACCTATAAGGGACATGGAACAGACCGCGCGCTTGTGGCGGGAATCCTCGGTATGGATCCTTCCGATGACAATCTGAAGGAATCTCTGAAGTTTGCAAGGGCAAAGGGAATGAAGGTATCATTCTCGGAGAAAGATCTGGGGGATGTGCATCCCAACACGGTCATGGTGGAAATGATACTTAATGACGGAAAAGAAGTGACGGTCACAGGCTCTTCAATTGGAGGAGGTGCTGTGGAAATCTCAAATATCGATGGGGAAGAAATTCAGTTTTCGGGAAATTACCCTACGCTTCTCATCTCCCAACGGGATGTTCCTGGAGTTGTTGCGAATGTTTCAAAGCTTCTTTATGATTCTGGCGTGAACATCGCCTACATGTCGCTTTTCCGTTCCCAGAAAGGGCGGGATGCCATGATGATTTTTGAACTGGATCAGAATATCGATGCGGCAATTCTTCAGCGCCTTGCTGAGGTGGACTGCGTGGAACATGTCAAGTTCGTGCCGCTGACCAGTAACGTCATCAACTATCCGGTAGTATAGCATTTCTGACTTAAGGGAATTATAGGGGGAACAGATAATCAATGAATATCAGAAACGGAAAAGAACTGCTGAGAAGATGCAAAGAAGAAAATCTCACCATAGGTGAATTTACACTTAGACAGGAGGCTGAAGAAAGTGGTCTCAGCCTTGAGGAAGTCTATGATAGGATGGTGGAGAACTTAAGAGTTATGGAATTCTCCACAAGCAAGGGCGTAAACGAGAAGGTGATTTCGGTATCGGGCCTCATCGGAGGAGATGCCTATCGTCTGGGTAAATACTTGAGCGCCGGAAAGAGTGTATCAGGAAGAGTCATGGTCAAGGCCATGAGCTACGCTTTGTCCTGCTCTGAAGTCAATGCTTCTATGGGGAAAATCGTTGCCTGCCCTACAGCGGGAGCCTGCGGGATTCTGCCTGCGGTCATGATGACCATGAAGGAAGAACATCAGATCGAAGAGAAGGATCTTATTATGGGTCTCTTTGCTTCAGCTGGTGTCGGCGCAATCATTGCACAGAATGCGACCATATCAGGTGCAGAAGGTGGATGTCAGGCAGAATGCGGATCCGCGTCAGCTATGGCGGCAGCAGCCGTTGTGGAGATGATGGGGGGGACCCCGGAGATGTGCCTGAATGCCGGAGCCATAGTTTTTAAAAACACCCTTGGCCTCGTATGCGATCCTATTGCGGGTCTAGTGGAAGTGCCCTGCGCGAAAAGAAATGCTTCTGGTGCAGTGAGTGCAATCGCTGCTGCAGATATGGTCCTTGCAGGAGTGACTTCAAGAATACCCTTCGACGATACTGTAGCTGCCATGTACTCCATAGGTAAGCTGATGCCTGAAGCCCTGCGAGAGACAGGAATCGGCGGTCTCGCGGGAACAAAGACAGGCAAGAAGCTGAAGAAAGAGATTTTCGGCAGCAAAAACGGGAAATCAAAGAACAAGATGAATGACGACACTTTTGATGAGGTGCGTGAAGAAGATCAGGACGAACGGGCATAATTTCGGAAAGACTGAATTCCCGGGACACCTGATGGAAAAATCCATTTAAGGGATGGAATCACAATTGAAGATAAAGAGAGGAGCCTGCGGAAATCTTACCGCAGGCTCCTCTCTCTCTATGTCTTTATCAGGTCTAAATGAACAATGTGGCATTGGAATCATCGGACTCAGCAAGCATATAGCCTACACCGCCGAATTTCACGCCATCAAGAAGCTCCTCTTCTTTAATACCCAGAAGATCCATACTCATCTGGCAGGCGACGATTTCCACCCCGCTGTCCATTGCAGCTTTGATCAGCTCTTCAAGTGACTGAACATTTTTCTTCATCATGATGGAACGGATCATCTTTGGCCCGATTCCGCCCATGTTCATTTTTGAAAGACCTAGCTTCTCCGATCCCTTAGGCATCATGAAGCCGAACATCTTCTCGATGAAGTTTTTCTTCACAGGAGCATGATTGCTTTTTCTTAAGATGTTGATCCCCCAGAAAGTGAAGAACAGGGTCACTTTCTTGTCCATTGATGCTGCACCGTTGGCAATGATAAAGGATGCGATGGCTTTATCAAGATCTCCGGAAAACACGACCATGGTCATGTTTTCTTTTGTCAGTCCTGTATTTGCACAGCCGATGGAGACTGTATCTTCCTCAGTAGAAAGTCCTTTTCTGACGGAAGCTTTGATCAGACCTTTATCCTTTCTGACATCCATGAGTTCATTTCCGGTTCTTCTTGCCCAGGCTTTGATGTCTTCATAGAATCCCATATCAGAAGCCGTGATATTTACAACATCACCGGAGGATGCTTTATCCATGGTGCTTTTCACTCTCATAAGAGGACCTGGGCAGCAGAGTCCGGTGGCGTCAAGTTCAATGGTACTGCCTGTCTGGATGATTTCTTTTGATTCCATGCTGATCTCACTTCCTTCAGTTTCTGCAGGTTTGTTCAGTGCATTATAAAGTTTGAATCCTCCGGTGAGATTTCTTGTTCTGAAACCGTGCTGGTTCAGGATTCTTGATGCGATGTATCCTCTCAGGCCAACCTGACAGTAGATATAGATCTCTTTGTCCTTGTCGATTTCAGACATCCTTTTTCTCAGATCGTTAAGTGGAATATGGATTCTGCCTTTGATGTCACCGTTCAGCACTTCCACTTCATCACGTACGTCAAGCAGTATCATGGTTTCAGTATCAAAATCTTTCTGGAACTGATCGAGAGTGATATTGTCCACAAGACCGTCCATGGTGTTTTCAGCAACAAATCCGGCCATGTTTACTGGGGATTTGCCGCTGGAAAATGGCGGAGCATAGGCTAGCTCCAGTTCAGTAAGATCATCTATGCTGCCTCGATACTTGAGTACTGTAGCGATGACATCAATAAACTTATCCACGCCTTCATAGCCAAGGGCCTGGGCGCCAAGAACCTTTCTGTCCTGATCGAAGATGAGCTTTATGGTCATCTGTGTCGCACCAGGATAATATCCGGCATGATTATTGGGATGGATGAAGATGGATCTTGCATCCAGTCCGTTTCTCTTTGCGACTCTCTCGTTCATCCCGGTTGAGGAGGCGGTCATATCGAATACCTTGAGTATAGATGTACCGATTGCTCCCTTGTAGATGGAATCTTTTCCGGAAATATTGTCTGCTATGATCCGGCCTTGTCTGTTGGCGGGTCCTGCAAGAGGGATGGCTGTTTTCCCGCCTGTAAGATAGTCCGTTATTTCTACAGCATCTCCGCCTGCATAAATGTAGGGGAAATTGGTTCTCAGATGATCATCTGTAATGATGTGTCCGCGCTGACCAAGTGCGATCCCTGAATCTTTAAGGAAAGCTGTATCAGGAGAGACGCCGATGGCTGATACCACAAAGTCTCCTTTAACGATCTTACCGGAATTGAGGACCACCTCAATCTCGTCTCCGGTTTCTCTGAATTCGCATACACCGTCCTCGAGATAGAGGGAGATTCCCCGATCTCTGAGCTCCTGCTCTACGATCATGGACATCTCGCTGTCAAATGGAGCAAGGATATGGGGTGCAGCTTCGATGAGTGATACGGTAAGACCTCTTTCAAGAAGGTTTTCGGCGGTTTCCACTCCGATGAAGCCTCCTCCGATGACTATGGCTCTGCCTTGGAGATTTCTGTCTGTTTCCTGTTTGATTCTGTCCATGTCCTTGATGTCACGAAGCGACATGACTTTTGGAGAATCTATGCCTTTAATTGCCGGCTTAAGCGGCTTTGCACCTGGGGAAAGAACAAGGAAGTCGAAGCTTTCCTCATAGGTACCTCTGTCCTTAGAGAGAACCGATACGGTTTTCTTTACGGGGTCGATTCCGGTCACCTCAGAAAACACTCTGACATCCAGATTGAAGCGGTCGTTCATGGCTTTTGGGGTCTGAAGGATCAGTGCATCTCTTTCTCTGATCACTTCGCCGATATGATAGGGCAGTCCGCAGTTTGCAAAGGAGATGAATTCACCCTTTTCAAAAACCACGATTTCCATGTTTTCGTCCATTCTTCTCAGTCTTGCTGCGGCTGATGCCCCTGTGGCTACTCCGCCGATGATGATTGTTTTTGACATATTATAGATCCTCCTGTGGATATAAACTTCTGATGATATTAAGAACCTGTTCATTTTTAAGGGTATAAGTGATTTCAAGTCCGCTTCGGACACCTTCTATGATTCCTGCGGTTTTCAGTTTCTGGATATGCTGTGAGATGGTGGACTGCGGCAGATTGAGACAATCCTGAATATGGGTCACATTGCAGCCGCCCGTCTTCAGAATACCTTTCAGAATGCATAACCTTGCTGGATGTCCCATGGCTTTGAGTATTTCTGCATACTCATTGAATTCATTGATGTTGTTTTCCATGACTGCCTCCAATACATAATTTATCAATACATCCGTATATTACGTTATTACAATATACTTGTCAAGAAATTATCAATAGTTATTTTCTGTCAACCTCAATGCAGGGCGAGCCTGCTATGGAGACAAACAAAAAAACCTGTGTCATTCTCCACAGGCTTTTTGCTTTTTCATTATCTGCTGTTATCTTTTCTGAAGCTTGATCGTACTGACCATCAGATATGCCATAGCCACCATGATGATGATGACGAGGAATCGAAGGTCCAGGCTGTTTCGAAGAAGCAGCATAAAGAGGGTGACCACGCAGCCTGCAATGGTTATGGGAACGCCCATGAATACTCCGTTGAAGCTGCTTGAATTGTATCTTGCCAGTCTGTATGAACCGGCAACAGGGAAAATAATAACAGGTATAAGTCCTAAAAAACTATAATCTGCAAGACTGAACATGAAATATGCCTGCAGTGATGGTGCAACACCGAAAGAAACAAGATCGGATAGAGAATCCAGTTCTTTACCCAACGGACTTTCGGCATGGAGAAGTCTTGCGATTCGACCATCATATCGGTCAACAAGTCCGGCTCCAAGAATAAAGAGTCCGGAGTTCAGGTAGTCACCTTGTACAGTTGCGATCAGTGACAGGATTCCAAGTGACAGGTTCAAAAATGTTAATATGTTCGGAATAAATCCTCTTTTCATATGTCGTCAAGGATAATCGTCATGATATATCCATCCCCTTTCTGTATAAAACATGATTAGTACCATTATAAACCAACTTCCGAATTTGACAAATCATTATCTTTAAAGTCATCATAGTCAGCTGTTCAGAATGGGTAGTGCTATGGATACATTGATATGCAGTGAGGGTACCTCGACTCTGATCGATACAATAGAGGCGGGAGAATTGTAATGAAGGCGAAAAAATGCGTATAATATAGCTGATATGGTTTTGAAAGTGTATGGGCTTGGAGAAGAGATAACTCCATGAAAATCAACGCATATCCAATGAAAAGCCATAAAATCTATGGAGGATGCAATATTCCCGTAATCGGGTATAATTAGCTTAAGAGTGATTATTTGGAGGATACATATGAAAAAGGTGAAATTCATTTATAATCCCCATGCGGGAGACAACTACATCATCGACAAACTCGATGATGTCATTGAAATCCATCAGAGACATGGTTACATCATCGTACCGGCAAGACTTGATGATCATCTTGATATGGCGGGAGCTATGGCAGACATTGAAGATGATTACCATCATATCCTTATAGCCGGCGGGGATGGGACAGTGGATATCCTCATCAACTATATGATGAACAGAGGTATCGATCTGCCCATTGGCATACTGCCCATGGGGACGGCCAACGACTATGCGAAATACATCGGAATACCAAAAGATATTTCCAGGGCACTTGATATGATGTTCAGGACAGAACCCAGAAGAATGGACATTGGAAAAATCAATGACAAGTATTTCCTTAATGTGGCCAGCACAGGTCTTCTAACTGATGTTTCTCAGAAAACACACAATGAACTGAAAAATGCCATCGGTAAATTAGCATATTATATAAAGGGGATCGAACAGATTCCTTCTTTCAGAAAGATTCCCGTCAAGATCAGATCCAACGATGGCGAATTTGAAGGCGACATGTATGCGCTTCTGGTTTTTAATGGAAGAACAGCCGGAAATCTTGACCTTGCCTATAAATCCAAGGCTGATGATGGTCTGCTTGATGTGATCATCATCAAAGCAAACCTGAAAGAACTGGTTCCGCTCCTTGGCAAACTGCTGCGGGGAGACCACCTGGAAGATCCGGTCGGTCTTATGTATTTCCAGACAAAGGAGATATTTGTCGAGACAACAGATGAACTCATCGTAAGTGATATTGATGGAGAAAGAGGACCGGATTTTCCACTACATATACGGTGCATACCTGATGGAATACAGGTGATGGGTGTGGGTAATATATAAACGGATCAGGCCTCCATTCATGGAGGCTTTTTTTCATATGCATTTTCCGCTCAGATACAGATGTTTTCAATGTATATTGACAAAAGATTGTACTTGATGTAATATTTACACCAGAATTCCTAGTGGTTTACTAGGAAATAAAAGTGAGGTAATAGAGATGATTTTTGAGAATTCAATCGAAATGGTAGGGAATACTCCCTTATTGAAAGTTAACGGATTTGATGCAAAGAACCGCGCCGAAGTTTATATCAAACTGGAAAAGATGAACCCTGCAGGAAGTGTCAAGGACAGAGCGGCTTTAGGCATGCTGGAAGATGCTGAGAAAGAAGGAAAGCTTAAGAAAGGTTCAGTCATTATTGAACCTACAAGCGGAAACACCGGAATTGCACTGGCCATGCTGGGAAAAGCGAAAGGCTACAGAGTCATCATCGTCATGCCAGAATCAATGAGTCAGGAAAGAAGAGCGTTGATCAAGGCATATGGTGCCGAACTGGTATTAACCGATGCTGCTGCTGGAATGAAAGGCGCAATCGCAAAGGCTGAAGAGATCAGAAACGAAGTGGGAGAAATGGGATTCATACCTCAGCAGTTTGTAAATCCATCCAATCCTTCAAAGCATTATCAGACCACAGCTATGGAAATCTACAAGGATGTACCGGATGTCGACGCATTTGTTGTAGGAGTCGGTACAGGAGGAACCATTACCGGATTTGGTCAGTATGCCAGAGATAACGGTAAAACAGTTAAGATTGTTGCGGTAGAACCTGTAACATCTGCTGTACTTTCAGGAGAGAAACCAGGACCACATAAGATTCAGGGAATTGGTGCCGGTTTCATACCGGACAACTATAAAAGCGAGTTTGTTGATGAAATTGTAAAAGTGTCCACAGAAGATTCTTTCGCATGTGCAAAAGAGTTCGGACAGACTGAAGGCGTACTCATCGGAATTTCCGCAGGAGCAAATCTTTTCGGTGCACTGGAAGTTGCCAGAACACTCGGTAAAGGGAAAAAGGTCGTTACCGTTGCCCCCGATGGTGGAGAAAAGTATATCTCCATGGGCCTGTTTGATTAAAAGTTGAGGTGAATGATGTTTAGAGGGCTTCATGAAGATGTGAAAAACGTATTAAAGAATGATAAGGCGGCAAAATCCTATCTGGAAGTGCTGCTTCTCTATCCTACAATCCATGCCCTCTTTGCATACCGGATCGCTCATTTTTTCTACATGAAAAAACTGTACTTTCTTGCCAGGCTCATCAGCCAGGTTTCAAGATGGACTACAGGAATTGAAATCCATCCAGGAGCAAAGATAGGAAGAAGGCTGTTCATTGACCATGGTATGGGTGTCGTCATCGGTGAGACAGCTACAGTAGGCGATGACTGCATAATCTATCATGGGGTCACCCTAGGCGCTACAGACTGCGATGCGCCGAAAAGGCATCCTGATCTTGGCAATCGCGTCATGATCGGTGCAGGAGCGAAGATACTCGGCCCGATAAAGATATCCGACGATGCAAAGGTCGGCGCAAATTCGGTTGTTCTGAAGCATGTTCCTGAAGGTGCGACAGCCGTTGGTATACCAGCCCGTATACTGGTTCAGAAGAATGATGCTTCTGAAATCAAGTACCTGTACTACAACTACATTTAAGAGAAGTTTATGTCTGAATGTCTTGGGGTAACCTGAGACATTTTTTCGTTTATTTAAAATTCTCAGAACTTGCTCTATAATAAAGGAGAGTTCCTTTAGGACTGAACGATACTTATGGAGGTGAAGGAATGGAAAATATGATGAAAAATGAAATCATCGATAAGCTCGAGAATATGGGTTTAAGTGCCTACGGATTTATGAAGGTACGGACACTTGAAGAATCACTCTCCTATTTTGAGGAAAGAAAGAGGCTGGATCTCACCACATCCTTTGAGGAAAATGAACTTTCAAGGAAAATAGATCTAAGCTATGAAATGAATAACGCGCAGACCATTATCAGTGTGGCTTTTCCCTATTTTTATGATTCCTATATCCATAAAGAAGGTTATTTTTCACTTTATACATTGGGTAAAGACTATCATCTTGTCGTCAAAGACCACCTTGAAAAGGTTGCGGATCTTCTGCG
Source organism: Proteiniclasticum sp. (assembly GCF_032054185.1). Classification (NCBI taxonomy): domain Bacteria; kingdom Bacillati; phylum Bacillota; class Clostridia; order Eubacteriales; family Clostridiaceae; genus Proteiniclasticum; species Proteiniclasticum sp. The sequence continues at coordinate 50,431 of NZ_DAMBTF010000005.1, read as the reverse complement.
GGAAAAAGGATATCAGGCAAAAGTGTTCGCCGACAACAATTCACTGCCCGAGCGCTATATCGCCCATGTGTCAGGAACAGGAGAAATCGGTAAGAATCATATGGTGATTACAGAAAATCATGGAAGCTATGTGTTCCTCGGTGAGATTCTGACGGATTTCATCATGGAAACAGAGGAAAGAGACTGGAAGGAAATCCCCGAGCATAGAATATGCGGTGACTGCACAAGATGCATCAAAGCCTGTCCTACACAGATCCTTGGCAGTGAACTCTATGATACTAAGCGCTGCATGTCTTTCATCACTCAGAGCAAGGAAGTGACCGATCAGGACATGCTTCTTTTCAGAGGCCGTCTTTTCGGATGCGACACCTGCCAGAGAGCCTGCCCTTTCAATCAGGGAATCAGAACAAGTCCCATAGAAGAATTCAGGCCACGAGAATATATGAAATATCCGAATCTCATGGAGCTTGTCTCTCTGACGAATGAGGATTTCAAACGATACAAAGAGACTTCATCAGGATGGCGAGGGAAAAAGCTTCTTCAGAGGAATGCCATGATCGAACTCATGAGAAGAGGGCAGAATCCCCCTGATGAGATGGTGAATACCGAATATCTGAGGGCGTATTATAATAGACTTAAGGTGCTTTTCAACTTATAATAAAAATATCAATTAAAAGGGGATATAAAACATTGAGAGAAATGATTTTAAAGGCACTTGCAATAGCTCCCGAAGGTGTCCAGAGATTTGTGGCACGCAGAGGACTTAAGTATATCTTTACAAAAATAGCAAAGGTGGAAGTAGAAGGGAAAGAGAACCTTCCATCAAAAGATGAGACTGTGATATTCATCTGCAATCATCTGAGTAATATAGACGGACCTGCACTGAATGCTGTATTGGGGGATGTATACAAGCCTACATTTGTTGCGGGTCAGAAACTGACCAGTGACCCGTTCACTGGCCTGTTCAAGAAAGTGTTCAGAAGCATAAACATCAAGCCCAATTCACCTGACAAAGCGGCGATGAAAGAAATCATAAACCTGCTCAAGTCGGGCAATAACGTTGCAATATTTCCGGAAGGAACAAGATCAAGAGTCGGATCCATGATCGAGGGAAAGAGAGGAATACTGCTCATTGCAAGACTTGCAAAAGTAAGAATCGTCCCTCTTGCCATGACTGGCTCAGAGAAAGTTCTGCCCATAGCCAAGGACGGCAATATGACAGGTGAAAAACTCCATAAAGGAACAATCAAGGTCAGGGTGGGCAGACCATTCAGCATCCCTGAAAAAACTGAAGAGCAGACCAAAGAAGACTATGATCATGACACCATGGAATTCATCATGAGAAATATTTCTGTGATGCTTCCCGAAGAGTATAGAGGAGTGTACAGGTAGTCCTCTGAAGATGAAATATTGGAGGAGCAATGAACAGAAAAAACAGAGAAGTTATAGAGATACTATATGAAACGCATCCGGATGCCAAATGCGAACTTGAGCATGAGAACGCGCTCCAGCTCCTGGTTGCGACGATACTATCTGCCCAGGCGACGGACAAGAAAGTCAATGAAGTCACCAGAGAAATGTTTGCAAAATATCAGACCCTTAATGATTTTCTGACCATTACTGAGGAGGAGCTCGAAAGCTACATCAAGGTGATCGGTCTTTATAAATCCAAAGGCAGAAATCTTATGAAACTGTTTCCGATTCTGAAAGAACAGCATGGAGGAGAGGTGCCTCGGACCATGGAGGAGCTTACAGCACTTCCGGGAGTAGGCAGAAAAACGGCAAACGTCGTCCTGTCGAACGCTTTTGGTGTACCTGCCATTGCAGTGGATACCCATGTCTTCAGAGTGAGCAATCGTATCGGGATCGTAAATGAACCCAACGTGGAAAAGACTGAAGAATCTCTGATGAAAAAAATCGACAGAAATCTGTGGATTGATGTGCATCATCTGCTGATCTTTCATGGCAGAAGAATCTGCACCGCAAGAGCACCGCAATGTGGTATCTGCCCGGTGAATCATCTTTGTACTTACTATAAGAAGAACAGGAAATTACTCATTGTAAAAAATGATACGAAAGTTAAACCATAACGTTAAGGGATGAAGAAAGGGTGTGACAGGATGAATTCAAAGAAAACCATACTGAATTTAATGAAATCAAATGTCACAGCCTTCCTTATTATGTCTCTTCTCTATGCTCTGATTTTTGGCGCAAGTCATTATTTCACAAAAGGTGGAGACATCATGATCTCACTGAAGCTTGATGTCGCAAACATCCTCATCGCACTTGTTTCAGCCTTTCTTCTTATCCTTTATGGCTACTATACCCAGAAGAAGTATCATTATCTTCTTGCACTGGGTGTATTTTTTGGCTCTATTGTTGAGTTCAGGGAGAATCTGTTTATCATAGACGGTAAAATCGATTCCACATTTCTGGGGTTTTACCTGATTCTTCTGATTCTCGTGGTCTTCATCATGACCTCGGCACTGACCTACACTCGGGTCGTGAAACTCAATATCGAAACCATGATTTATCTCACGGTTTTCATCCTGCTTTTCTATGTTTTCCTTCAGATGTATGTGATTTCAACCCCGGTGATTATTGATGACTGGAGTCTGTGGCCGCTTGAACTCTTTATGCTCGCTTCGATTCCTTTCTTTTTCGGATGGTATTTTTCGACCTTCATCACAAAAAAGAACAGTCTCAATTTATCGATCTATCTGAGCAGTCTCAGCTATTTTGCGTCTATGGCATGCTACAGTGTGTTCAATAAGGCACAGGATTACAGATATCTGTTTACGGGAACAGTCTTTGAAACACTCACCTACGGTATATATTTTGTTTTTGTTCCGCTTGCCTTCTATGAAATCATAAAAGAGAAAGACGATATCATCAAAAAATCTGAGGTTCTGAAGAATAATCTTTTCATGTTCTTCAAATCGGCCGAATACAACGAGAATATTACAGTGTTTGTCAATTCGAAACATGAGATTCTCTATTCGAACTCGAAGTACAAGATCTTCTTCAACCATTATGGTCATGTTCTGGATGAGAGTATGTCCCAGTATCTTTCCGAAAAATACGAAGTGATCAAATACAATATGAATTATTCTTCCTCCATGAAGCTTGAAATCGGAGAAAATTCTTTTATTCTGGATGTGGATGTGGTCTTTATCGAGCAGGATGATGAAGAGATTTTCTGTGTCACTGCAAAGGACATCACAGTCATCCGCGCCATGCAGGAGTCTCTTGAGCGGTCGGAATATAAATACAGAAGCTTCTTCAATCTGATTCCTGATTTCATTTTCCTTTATGACATCGGAAAAAACAGAGTGATTGAGGCCAATGATATGGTCTATAACGATTTCAAGAATCTGCCCAGCAGTCCGCTCAGCAGTAATCAGGAAGAGGAACGATTCATGGGCATGAGTTTCCGTGAGTTAAATGAGATCGGTGAACGGATCACGACAGGGGAAATACTGAAACTGGATATTATGGAAATTACGGACCACAAAGGTCAGAATGTTTATGTTGAACCGAATTTCAGACTCATCAGCTTTGAAAAGAACAAGAAGCAGATGCTGGTCTTCCTGCGAAATGTCACAAATTCCGTGAAGCTTCATGAGCTGAGAATAGAAAATGAAGCGAACATCCGAAAGCTGTATATTGCAGAAGAAAATGAAAAAATGTTCAATGAGTTCTTCACCAATATGTCACATGAACTGAGAACACCAATCAATGTCATACTTTCTGCGCTGGACATGATGGAAGTTTCCGCATATGAAAAGATGAAATCCGAAAAATATGCTCATCTCATCAGACATAACTCATACAGACTCATGCGTATCGTATCGAATATTCTGGACATCACCAAAGTGGATTCGGGGTTCTATAAACTCTATATGCAGAATCATGATATCGTCAGCTTCACTGAAGATATCGTGATGTCGATCCTTCATTATGCTGAAGGAAAAGGACTTAAAATCATTTTTGATACCGAAGTGGAGGAGCACCTTGTGGCATTCGATCTTCAGTCTCTGGAAAGAGTTCTGCTGAATCTTCTGAGTAACGCCATCAAGTTCACCAAGTCAGGGGGCAGTATCTTTGTGACATTGAGTATTAACAGCGAAGATGAAAAGGTGTATATCGACGTGGAAGATACCGGAATCGGAATATCTTCAGAGAACGTTGATCAGATCTTCAACAGGTTTATTCAGGTGAATAAATCAACCACAAGGGATAATGAAGGAACCGGAATCGGGTTGTCCATTGTGAAAAAACTTATGAATCTCATGGGTGGAGATTGCGTAGTGAAAAGCGAGCTCCATGTGGGCACAACATTCAGACTGATTCTCAATGATGAAGTGATCAGTGATCTTGAACATAATCCTAAGGATCAGGATTTCTTCACCAAAACTTCAAATCGGGTGGATATCGAGTTTTCGGATCTCTGAGTACAGTAAGGACAGGACCTTTGAAATTGCTTTTCTGCAAATCGGGTATCCTGTCCTTTACATTCTCAACGGATATTTTTTCTTGTCAGATACAACTTTTGGTGCAATAATGAAGTTTAGAATTTTAGATGAGATAGAAAGAATTGGAGTGATCAAAATGAAAATCGGTGTAATAATGGGTGGAATATCAAGTGAAAGAGAAGTATCTCTATCCTCTGGAAGAGAGATTCTGAATAATATCAATTTTGGTGAATATGAAGGTGTGGAAATCGTTCTTGACGGTAAAGCGGATATCTACGAGAAGGTCAAAGGGATCGATTTTGCGCTTCTTGCACTTCATGGTAAATATGGAGAAGATGGTACAGTGCAGAGCATTCTTGACAGTCTGGATATCCCATACTCAGGGTGTGGAATGGCATCAAGTGCCGTATGCATGGATAAGGATCTGACAAAGTGTGTGCTTCAGAGTAAAGGGATAAGAACAGGAGACTGGTTTGTGGTGAGAAGTCTCAATGAGGTTACGGAAGAGTCTGTTGCCGTATTAGGTTATCCTGTGGTGGTGAAGCCGAACTGCGGTGGATCATCCGTTGCGACCTTCATCTGCTCAAGCTATGAAGAAGTGCTTCACGGCGTGGAGGAAGGGCTTCTTGTTGACACTGAAGTCATGATTGAGGAGTTTATTAAAGGTGATGAAATCACTGTACCGATCCTGGATGGTGAAGTGCTTCCTACGCTGATCATCAAGCCTGCCAAAGGTAAATTCTTCGATTACTCTTCAAAGTATGAAGACGGCGGCGCTCTTGAGGATATCATAGAATATGAGGAAGAGCTTCAGAAGGAAATCAACGAGATGGCGATGAAGACGTTCAAAGTGCTGAAATGTGACATCTATGCCAGAGTGGATTTCATCATCCGTGAGGGTGTTCCGTACATACTGGAAATCAATACACTGCCTGGAATGACAAAGACATCCCTGTTTCCCAAGAGTGCAAAGGGAATCGGGATTGACTATAAAGGGCTGCTTGACCGTATCATCAGTTCATCCATGAAACTGAGGTCTGTTAAGTAAACGGAATAAGAACTCAAAATAATAGAGAAGCAGTTTCAAGGCATAAATGATTGCCCGGACTGCTTCTCTTTGCTTTCTATGTCTATTTCTGAGCATAGCTTACGATGAGATCGTAAGTCGCCTTCATGGATTCCATATGGGTTCTTTCATATCCGTGTGATGCAAATACACCTGGACCGATGAGTGCGGTTCTGATGTCGTATCCTGCGCCTAAGGCTGCTGAAGCATCAGATCCGTAGAAAGGATAGATGTCTGTTTCATAAGGGATATTTTCACTTTCGCACAGATCTTCAAGGGTTCTTCTCAGATCATAATCATAAGGACCGGAACTGTCCTTTGCACAGATATTGACTTTAAATTCCGAGCTGTTCTGATTGTTTCCCGGTGCGCCCATATCCACTGCGATGAATTCGACCAGATTCTCCGGAAGAGCGGCTTTGGCACCGTGCCCGACTTCTTCGTAGTTCGAGATGAAGAAGTGGATTGTTGACTTCAGAGGTGTGTCCTTAAGCGTCTTCATGGCTTCAAGGAGAATGGAGACGCTTGCTTTATCATCCAGATATCTCGATTTGATGAAGCCGTTGCCTAGGATCTTCAGTTTAGGGTCGATAAAGACAAAGTCGCCCACTCTGATGCCAAGATCCTTGACATCATCTTCACAGCTTACTTTTTCATCTATGATGATTTCCATGTTTGACTGAATTCTTTCCAGTGTTCTTGCATCTCCGCCATCGATATGGACGGAAGGTTTGGTGGTCTGTATGGTACCGCTGATCAGTCTGTTTCCGGATGTTCTGATCAGACAGTTTTCGGATTCAAGTGTATTGAACATGTATCCGCCGATAAGGGTGAATTCAAGAGAACCTTTTCCTTTAATGCGCTTCACCATTGCACCAAGTGTGTCGACATGGGCAGAGAACAGTCGGCCTTCCTTGTTCTCACCGCTTATAGTAGCTAAAATGGCACCCTTGACCGTAACTTCATATGGGATACCTGAATTATCCAGCTCTTTTCTGATATATGCCATGACTTCGCCATGGTATCCGGTTGGGCTGTTGATTTCGATAAGATTTCTTAGAGTCTGTGTGATATTCTGTTCAAAAGTCATGCGTAACCTCCCAAGGTTAAAGATATAGTTATCATAGCTCAAAACTCTTCATCTGTATAGATTTCGGATCGGATTGCTTTGGAATATGTGAATGTATTGTTCAAAAAGTGTACTGATTATCAAGAGAATCTGGTAATATCTGTAAATTCTGCATTTATCAGCTGAATATGGCTTATTCATTTTACAGATCAGGAATTTTACCGTATCATATACGGATAATGATTATTAATTGAATTCAGATCATTAAATGTTTTATTGTATATTGTTACAGATTTGAGAGATTTATCCAAATAGCTCATGGTATAATAATTATAGTTAATGAGGAAAAGTAATGATATTAATATGGGAGGGTAGGGTAATTTAATTACCATGTATAATATGAAAAGAAAAGCGATTCTTGCCATGATATTACTATTCACAGTTTTTGGGGTAGGTGCATTTCGAGGATATGCCGTAGAAAAAGAGAAACAGGCCACAGAGGCCATCGTCATTGAAGCTAAAGCTGAAGCTGAAAAAGTTCAGGATGCTCAGGACCAGATGATCATCAGCTCCTGGGCAGACAAAGTCTATCCGGGTGTAACCGTGATGGGTGTAGATCTTTCTGGGCTGACTAAAGCTGAAGCGAAATCGCTTCTTGATACTGATGTCATGAACAAGCTGAAAGGACACACCATAAACATCAGTGCAAAAGATAAGGTATTCCCGCTTACTCTTGAAAAGCTGGACATCACTCTTGATTCTGATAAACTGGCCGATAATGCCATAAATTATGGAAAAGATCTGACAGATGAGGAAAAGCTCAAAAAAATCGGAAGTGTTGAAGAAGCGAGCATTGACCTGTCCTTTGAACATAATGAAGAGAAGATAAACGAATTTGTTCAGAGTCTATCAAAAGAAGTCAATCAGGAAGCGAAGAATGCAACCATTAAGAGAGCAAACGGTGCATTTACGATTACAGAACATGCTGAAGGCAGAGTGATCGATGCGGATAAACTGATCAAGGACATTAAAAGTGCTCTGGTTGAACTGCTGCCCGATCAGACCATAAATGCGGATATCGTGGTTTCACAGCCTAGAGTTACCGCTGATGCATTAAAGAAGATCGACAGCCAGCTTTCATCCTATACAACGAAGTACAGCACTTCAGCTGCGGGAAGAAAATACAATGTCGGGTTTGCGGCATCTAAGATCAATGGAGCCGTAGTCATGCCTGGCGAAACGTTCAGCTACAATAAGCAGGTAGGACCTGTCACTGCAGCAGCGGGATTCCGCAATGCTGGTGTTTATGTAGGAAATAAAGTTGAAGACGGTATCGGCGGAGGCCTTTGTCAGGTATCCAGTACGCTATACCAGGCCGCACTTCACAGCAATCTCGGTATTGAACAGAGAAGGAATCATTCAATGGCGGTATCTTACCTGAAGCCTGGTATGGATGCTGTAGTTTATTCCCCATCTCTTGATCTGAAATTCACAAATACATATGAGAACCCCGTTTACATCTCAGCTTACGGAGACGGAAGCACACTTACAGTCGCTGTCTATGGACACAAAGCGGATATGGGCGGATATGAGTACAAGATCTTCAGCGAAACCACATCAGTGATTCAGCCGAAGACCATAAGAAAAGAAGATCCTACTATGTTTGAAGGTGAAGAGAAAGTGGACCTCAAGCCGGTAATCGGCTATACTTCAAAGACATACAAGCAGACACTTAAAGATGGTAAGGTTGTAAAGACTGAGCAGATTTCAAATGACAGCTATAAGAAGGTAGACCAGGTAATCCTTTATGGAACCAAAAAGAAGCCTGTCGTTACACCACCAGTGGTTGAACCCCCAGTGGTAGAACCTCCAGTGGTTACACCACCTGCTACTCCACCTGCAACACAGCCATAAAATATACTAAGTTGATGGATCCACCGAAAGGTGGGTCCATTTTTATCAGACAAGCAAAAAACAGATTGGATATAATCAAATGTTCATATAAACCCGGGGAGCTCTATGTTAAAATAATAGTAGATGTAATTTTTTAGACTATTCACGCAGAAGAGCATGTAAGGAGAGTTATTTTATGGAGTATGTTAGACGAATCGAGGATAATGTCGAAAAAGTGATTATAGGAAAAAACAGTGTGGTCAAAAATATCCTGAAAGGTATCCTCGCAGGAGGCCATATTCTGATTGAAGATATTCCCGGAATCGGTAAAACGACACTGGTTAAGGCTCTTGCCAAGAGTCTCAATCTGTCCTACTCGAGGATCCAGTTCACACCGGATCTTCTCCCATCCGATATCCTGGGTGTTTCCATTTATAATAAGAAGGATATGAGCTTCGAGTTCCGTAAGGGTCCGATTTTTGCGAACATCGTTCTTGCAGATGAAATCAACAGAACTTCACCTAAAACTCAGGCAGCTCTTCTGGAAGTTATGGAAGAATATCAGGTATCCGAAGGAACGGAGAGCTATATGCTTCAAAGACCGTTTTTTGTCATGGCTACACAGAATCCTATAGAATATGAAGGAACGTTTAATCTTCCTGAGGCACAGCTTGATCGTTTCATGCTGAGGATCAAGATCGGGTATCCATCTATTGCAGATGAACTGACGATTCTTCGAAATTTCAGAGAAGAAATTCCTCTGGAGAAAATCGGACCTGTGGCATCTTCTGAAGATGTACTTATGCTTCAGCAGATGACAAGGCAGGTCAAGGTCTCTGATGGAATCTACAAGTATATCGTGGATATTGTCAAGGGAACAAGAGAAAGCAAGCTGTTCACCTTAGGTGCAAGTCCAAGAGCCTCTATTGCGCTCATGAGAGTGAGTCAGGCAACAGCACTCATCAGAGGCAGAAACTATGTCATACCTGAAGATGTCAAAGAAAATGCGGGAATGGTACTTGCCCATAGGCTGATACTGTCTTCCTTTGCCAGAGGCCAGGGAAACAATGCCTATGAAGCGCTTCAGGTGATGATTTCTACTGTGGAGCCCCCAAGAATGGATGGTTAGTCATGAAACTGGATTATAGGTTTGTTCTGGGATTTCTCATTTCAATCGTCCTTTACTATTCCATAGGAGGGATTGTCTTTACATCCCTCTATTTCATTTTCCTCTGCATGTTTGTCATGGCTGTGATTTCAATTGCCGTATTCTCAGTAAAAGTGTCGGGTAAACTGACTGCTATGAAAGAGCGTTATGAAGTGTTTGAAACAGCCAGACTCAATATGCAGATATTCAATGACTCACTGCTTTTTCTGGCACATGTTACAGCCATAAATGATTATTCTGAGATCGAGACAAGGAGTGTAAATGGGAGAAGCAAAGGACAGGTCATGTTCAGCTTCTATTTCCCGAAGAGAGGAATATATGAGTTCAGCCGGTTAAGTCTGGAAATAAAAGATTTCTTCAATATATTCACCATACGGAAACCTCTGATCAAAGAAAGTGTACGTGTATACCCGAAAACGAGAGTGCTGCCTCCCATGGAGTTTGAACTTGGGGTAGGCAGTGATGGAATCAAGCAGTCAAAGTCTCCACTGGAAGATCCTTATATGACGAAGGAAATGAGACGCTATAATACCGGTGACAGTCTCAAGAGGATCAACTGGAAAGTATCAGCGAAACATGATGAGCTCTACGTAAGGCTTGGGGAACAGACAAAGGGTATCGACTATCTTCTGGTCATCGATATGAATGAGGAGATCTACAAACTCGGTGGTGACGGAGAGAAGGAGGAATCTCTCATTTCTGAAGCTCTTGCGGTTTCCTATCAGCTCCTGCGGGACGGGAAGGAACATAAGGTCATCATCAACGGGCTGGAAAGAAAAGAATTCGACATGCGAAGAATGGGACACCATGAAGCACTAATAGAGTATATGGTCGACCATGACTCAGAAGGGACAAAAAGCATGGAGGATTTTATGAGCGAGAAAGCGGAAATCTTCCAGGGTGCCTCTGCAATTATTCTTTTCACAGGAAACAGAAGTCCGAACCTCACAAAAGTGGTCATGAAAATGAAAGACAGATACAATACCATAACCTGGTTTGCTGTTGAAGACGACCTGAAGACAAACCCCGATTATGAAGGAATAACCCTGAAATATATAGGTGAATAAAATGGTTCATATGAAAAACAAAATCATCCCTCTTGTCATCATATTCCTGAATATGGTTATCATGGCCATGGTCATGGAAAGTGCATATTATATCCAGGAATTTATGTATGGAAAAATCTGGATTTTTGCCCTGCTCCCGATTACAGCTGTAATGGGCTTTATCGGCATGTTCATCGGCAAAGAAATATGGTACAAGCTGGCTTTTGCATCCCTCATGGTCATCAGCCTTTATTTTCTGTATCATCAGATCCAGACTATCGACATCAGGGCGATTCCTACTGATGTGGGGCGGATCAACAGCTCCATCATGGCGGGAGAGGATATTCTCTTTGAGGATTTCCTTAATACACTGAAACTCATGATGGTCATCGGCAGCACAATTCTCAGCATTACGATTTACATCTTTCCCTATAATATGGTGATTCTGGATATGGGGCTTCTGCTCTTTCTCTGGATTGTGGACTATTACAACAATTCCTATGAATATGTACGATTTTTTGTGCCGATCTGGGCATTCAGTATTCTGTTTTATCGGACCACTCTTCTCGACCGTGAAGTCAGAGTGTTTAAAGTCAACCGAAACAGGCGTCTTTTCGAAGCGGTCATCATGACGCTGATCATAACTGTCGCATCACTTTTCATCAATATCGATGCCAAAGGGATCTACACAGATCGGCTCTGGAATTATTTCAACGGGCAGGTTGTCACCCAGTCTTCAATTAACGGAAAGATCATTGATGATCCTTTCAATATCTCCATGTCAGGATACAACAATTCGGACAGTATCCTCGGCGGGAACATCGTCATGAATGAAGAAGAAGTGTTTTTTGCCGTGGGAGACGGCCCGATTTATCTCAGAGGCAACGTAAAGACAGATTATCTTGGGGACAGATGGTCTAAGGAGTTTCAGGAATATGAGCCGGTGAGCAGTATTACCGAAGAGAAGATCAGGTATTATGAAGGTGCTGCAGGAGGCCAGGCGTTGAGTGTTCTTGAAATCAGACCCATCAGAGAAATGACATCCAATCTGTTCAGCAGTATCTATACCAGAGACATTGCATTTTCAAATAATCTTGCTCTTCTTTATTATGATCCTGAATTTGATCTGTTCACCAGCAATAAGACGGTCAACAACAACTATTTCATCACCTATTTTGATGAAGAGCAGATTTCATCTGGTCTTTCAGTGTATCAGTCACAGACCGTCAAAGGAGAAAACTACCTTACTCAGTATGGAGAGTACCTGAGCGTTTCGGAGACTGTTTCCCAGCGAACCAGAGATCTGGTGGCGGGACTTGTCAATGATTCCATGAGTGATCATGAGAAAGCTTCGGTTCTTACTGAATACCTGAAAACCTCTTATGCCTACACACTCACACCGGGAGACCTGCCTGAAGGAAGTGATTTTGTGGACCATTTCCTCTTTGAAAATCAGGTTGGGTACTGTGTTCATTTCGGCACAGCTCTTACGGTCATGCTGAGAATCGCAGGCGTTCCTGCCCGGTATGTAGAGGGGTTCAAGATGTCAGAAGAGATTCAGGATGGCAGGTATGTGGTCAGAAACAGTGATGCTCATGCCTGGACGGAAGTTCTTATTGATGATGTCAACGGTATATGGAAGATTTTTGATGCGACCGGCACACCGCGTGAACTGATCTATGATGATGAACCTGAAGAAGTGGATGAAGAAGTGGTTGAGACTCCTTCGGAAACACCTGAAGACGAGGAAAATCCGGATCCGGAAAAGCCTGGGGATGACGAAGAGGTGACTGAGGATGAAGCGGAGCAGAGAACCGGCAGGAATATCGCACTTTTTATCATCGTCATTCTGTCAGCAGGATTCGGATTGAGAATCGCCTACAGAAAATGGAAGATCGAGCGTATGATGGGAAGAGAGTCCCTGAAGCCGTACTTTATGGAAATCAATCGAGCGTTAGGCTTCATGTATTACACAAGAAAACCGGGCGAGACCTATCTTGAAATGGCAGGAAGAATGAGAGACGATGAGCTTAAAGAAGCATACACACAGCTCGTGCAAGAGGTGTACAGGGAAGAATACAGCGGGGAAAAGGGCGAATTTTCCAGAAGAAGAGAGCTATATGAAGATGTATACGATATCGTCAAAGGCTATCGTGGACCGGTTTATGCTTACTTCCATAAGTACATTTGGTAATGTGGTATGATATGTTGTGAATGAAAGATTTAAGGAGTTTATTGCATGTATAAAATGATATGTATAGATATAGATGGCACCCTGATAAGGCCTGATCAGACGATTTCAGGAAAAGTAGCCGACACGATCAGAAAAGCCAGGGAAAAAGGGGTGATCATCGCACTGAGTACGGGAAGGATGCATAGAAGTGCACTTCTTTACTCTGATGAACTGGGTCTATCAGACCCGATCATATCTTCCAATGGCGCCTATGTCAGTGAGCGGGATGGGAAGACAGTATATTATGAGGAGAATTTGAGCGGAGACGATGTTAAGGACATCCATGATGTCCTTGAACAGTTCGACACGAAAATCAACTGGTACAATCATGGAACTATGTATATTTCCGAATACAGAGACTATGTGGGACGTTATGAAGCGCTAAGCAGAACATTGCCAGAGGATAGAAGAATAAAGATCAAGTATCTCAATAAAGACTTCACACTGGATCAGCTGATCCGCGAAAATGGAAATGAAGTGCAGAAGGGAATAGTATTTCCCCGTATCGATCTGATTCCTTCCATAAAAGCCGCTCTGTCCGGAAACAGAAGGATAAAAGCGGTCAGTTCAGGACTCGACAACATCGAGTTTACTTCTCATAAGGCAGATAAGGGTCTTGGGGTTCTTGCACTGGCGAAGATCAAGGGAATTGCTCCTGAAGAGATTATTGCCATTGGAGACAGCGAGAATGATCTGCCTATGCTTAAGGTAGTGGGCATGCCGGTGGCCATGGGCAATGCCATGGACAGCCTGTTCGAAGTTGCGAAATATGTGACTGGTACTAATGTGGAAGATGGCGTGGCCACCATGATTGAAAAATTTATTCTTAGTGAGGGATGATTCATGATCAATATCGTACTATTTCGTCCTGAGATTCCTCAGAATACAGGAAACATCGGCAGAACCTGTGTACTTACAAATGCAAGACTCCACCTCATCGGACCCATGGGTTTTTCCATAAACGACAAGACGGTATCCCGTGCCGGACTCGACTACTGGAGTGAGCTGGATGTGACGCTTTACGGCAGCTATGAAGAACTGAGAGAAAAGTATAAGGACAGTAAGTTCTATTTCTCCAGCACAAAAGGAAAAAAGATTCATTCCGAGGTCGAATTTGAAGATGAAGTGTTTATTGTATTTGGACGGGAGTCGAGCGGTCTACCCGAGTATATTATGGAAGAGAACAGGGAGAATCTGTTCAGAGTACCCATGGCAGAAACCAGTACCAGAAGTCTCAATCTGTCGAATACTGTAGCCATTGTCGCTTATGAAGCATTAAGACAGCTTGGATATCCCGATATGAAATAAAAGAGCAGCGCTGAGGAATGAAGGTCTGTTTTCCGAAAAAGAACTGAAAACTGGCCTTTTTTGCGCAAAACTCTGAAAACGATATGATTAAATCACAGGATAGTAAGGAGATATGAAAAAAAACACGTACATTCAGCCTTCCGCAGAGCGATAACAGTTGTGGTTTTTCCGCAAAAAAGATATAATAAATGCAACGACGAATGTCGAACGAATTATTTGGAGGGTTTTTTAATGAAAAAAATGCTTGCGATTCTTATGTCAATCATGTTGGTTGGTATGATCTTTGTTGGTTGCGGATCCAAATCCGAGGGTGAGGGCGATGCTTCAGGTTTTGAAATCGCACTGATCACAGACAAAGGTAATATTGACGACAAGTCATTCAACCAGGGTTCATGGGAAGGTGTAGTAGAGTTTGCTGAAGCAAATGACATCACACACAAATACTATAAGCCAGAAGAAGCTTCTGATGCCGGATACCTTGCTGCAATTGACCTTGCAGTTACTGGTGGAGCTAAAGTTGTCGTAACTCCAGGATTCCTGTTTGAGGTTCCAATATACGAAGCTCAGACAAAGTATCCAGAAGTTAAGTTCATCCTTCTTGATGGCGCACCACATACAGCTGACTATGCAACTTTTGAAACTAAGACAAATGTTGCCAGCGTTATGTACTCAGAAGAACAGTCAGGTTACCTTGCTGGATATGCAGCTGTAACTGACGGCATGACAAAACTCGGATTCATGGGTGGTATGGCAGTACCAGCTGTACAGGCATTCGGATACGGTTACCTACAGGGTGCTGAAGCCGCTGCTGCAGAGCTTGGTCTTGCTGATGGCGCTGTTGAAGTGACTTACCACTACACAGGAAACTTTGAAGAGTCTGACACAAACAAGGCTACTGCAAAGACAATGTACCAGGAAGGCACAGAAGTGATATTCGCAGCCGGTGGAGCTGTTGGTAAGAGTGTTATGTCCGCTGCTTCAGAGTCAGATGCCAAGGTAATTGGTGTTGACGTTGACCAGAGATATGACAGCGAAACAGTTATCACATCCGCTACTAAGGGACTTGCAGCTTCAGTTGTTGCTGTTCTTGATTCAATCTACAAATCTGACAGCTGGGATACTTTCGGAGGAACAACTACATATTTCAACGCTGCCAATGATGGCGTTAGTCTTCCAACACAAGTTATCGGAGACGAAAAAGCTGATGCATTCGACAGATTTGAATCTTTCGACAAAGCAGCATACGATAAGGTTTTCGCTACATTAGCAGACGGAAGTGTTGAGCTTCTTAGAACAATCGAAGTTGCTGATGCTAACGGATATGCTACTGCAGAAGAACTTACATCCAAGCTTGGATTAAGCAAAGTCAAGGTTTCTGTAAGATAGTACTGGATTAATCATTCCTGACATATTGGCCTGAGCCTTATGCAAGTATGAGATTTAGAATGGGGGAAGGCGAGAGTTTTCCCCCATTTTCCAACTAAAAAAATAAAGTGATAAGAAGAGGTTAAAGTGGATAGTAATTATATTATTGAAATGGTAAATATAACAAAAGAATTCCCCGGTATTATCGCGAACGACAATATCACCCTCAACTTGAAAAGAGGAGAAGTCCATGCACTTCTAGGTGAAAACGGTGCAGGTAAATCTACACTGATGAGTGTGCTCTTTGGATTGTATCAGGCCGAAAAAGGTGAAATCAGGAAAAACGGGAAAGTTGTTAAAATCAATAACCCAAATGATGCCAATGCCTTGGGAATCGGTATGGTCCATCAGCATTTCAAGCTGGTAGAGATTTTTACTGTTCTTGAAAATATCATTCTCGGTGTGGAACCCAATACAATGGGATTCCTCCAGAAAGCGGATGCAAGGAAGAAAGTTGTTGAATTAAGTGAGAAATACGGACTGAAGGTAAATCCTGATGCAGTAATAGAAAAAATCTCCGTGGGCATGCAGCAGAGAGTTGAAATTCTCAAGATGCTCTACAGAGACAATGAAATTCTCATCTTTGACGAACCTACAGCTGTTCTTACTCCTCAGGAGATTGAAGAGCTTCTGCAGATCATGAGAGGATTTGCTGATGAAGGCAAATCGATTCTGTTTATCACCCATAAGCTCAATGAGATTATGCAGGTGGCAGACAGATGTACTGTTCTTCGCAAGGGCAGATATATCGGTACAGTCGATGTAAAGGATACCACGAAAGAACAGCTTTCCAAGATGATGGTCGGTCGTGACATCAGCTTCAGCGTCGACAAGGATGCTGCAGAACCTAAAGAAGTTGTTCTGTCGGTGAGAAATGTTACCGTGCCAAGCAAAACCCATAAAAACAATGCAGTTAAAGATGTTTCATTCGATGTAAGAGCAGGAGAAATCGTCTGCCTTGCGGGTATTGACGGTAATGGACAGACTGAGTTTGTTTCTGCGCTGACCGGTCTTGAGAAAATGACCGGCGGTACAATCCTTCTTAAAGGCAAGGATATCACAAAGTCATCCATCAGAGAACGTTCTGTTGCTGGTATGAGCCATATCCCTGAAGACAGACATAAACATGGACTGGTACTGGATTACAGTCTTGAAGAAAATCTGATTCTCCAGAGATACTGGCAGCCTGAATTTCAGAAGAACGGATTCCTGAAGTTTGATGCCATGAGAAAATATGCTGAAGGTCTGATCAAAAGATTTGATGTACGAAGCGGACAGGGTCCGATTACAGCGGTAAGAAGCATGTCCGGCGGTAATCAGCAGAAGGCGATCATCGCACGAGAAATTGACAAGAAGCACGAACTCCTCGTGGCTGTTCAACCGACAAGAGGACTTGATGTAGGGGCAATAGAATATATTCACAGACAGCTCGTTGAAAGACGAGACGCAGGTAAAGGCGTACTTCTGGTATCTCTGGAGCTCGATGAGGTTATGGATGTCAGCGACAGAATTCTCGTCATGTACGAGGGTGAAATCGTTGGAGATCTTGATCCCAAGAGCATAACAGTGGAAGAGCTGGGGCTATATATGTCAGGTGCTAAACGAAACACTGTAAAGGAGATAAACCATGCAGGATAGAAAGAGTCCAAGTAAATACAACATAAAAGACGTCATACACGGCAAGGGATTCTCCTCGTTTACGGCTGCGCTCCTCGCCATCGCTTTAGGCCTGGTGTTCGGGTTCATCGTAATGCTTGTAGCTGACCCTTCCAATGCATTCAGAGGATTCGAAAGTGTCCTGCTCGGCGGATTCAAAAGAATCGGCGATGTATTCTATTTTGCAACACCGATCCTGATGACAGGACTTGCGGTAGGATTTGCATTCAAAATGGGCCTGTTCAACATTGGAGCTTCAGGTCAATATACCATGGGTATGTATTTTGCGCTCTATGTGGGGTTCATGTGGGACCTTCCAAAAGGAATACACTGGATAGTGGCCATACTCGCCGGAATGGTGGGCGGTATGATCTGGGGTCTGATCCCTGGAATATTCAAGGCTCTGCTCAATGTAAATGAAGTCATCACATCAATCATGTTCAACTATATCGGTATGTACCTTGTCGATATGCTCATTCAGGGCAATTCCACAATGTATGTTTCATCAACAACAAGAACCAATTATCTTTCAGGAGACGTTCAGATTCCGTCCCTGGGGATTGCAGGGTCAAATGTAAACTATGGAATTGTTCTAGCTGTCATCATCGGTATCATACTATATATCGTTCTGCAGAAAACAACATTCGGTTATGAGCTTAAGGCAACAGGTTTCAATAAATTTGCTGCTGACTATGCAGGTATGAAGGGTAAGAGAAACATCATCCTGACCATGGTCATTGCGGGTGGTCTTGCCGGACTTGGTGGAGCGTTTGCGATACTTGCTCCATCAGCGATTACCGGATCAAGCATGACCTATGAACCGATCAATATCATTGCCGCCAACGGATTTAACGGTATAGCTGTTGCTCTTCTTGGAAGTGCCCATCCATTGGGTATCATATTCTCATCGGTATTCATCTCCCATATACAGAGAGGTGGAACACTGGCGAGCCTTCATGGTTACAAACCTGAGATTATTGACGTTGTTATTGCCGTCATCATCTACTTCTCAGCATTTGCCATGATCATGAATGCAGCTGCTGGTAAATTCATCAGAACACGTCTGGGCAAAAAAGAAACTGTCGCTGAGGCAAAGAGTATAGCCGACCAGAATGCGGCAGCAGACACAAAGGAGGCAAAATAATGGATACATTTTATTATCTGATTCAGAATATGCTTCCTGTTGCCATTCCGCTGCTACTGGTTGCCTTAGGGGGTATGTTCAGTGAGCGAAGTGGTGTCATCAATATCGGTCTTGAAGGTATCATGTTATTCGGTGCTTTCTTCGGTGCACTGTTTGTGTATTTTGTTCAGGACACTTCAATGAATGCTCAGACCATACTTTTACTGGGTATGATCGTAGCAGCAGTTTCAGGATTCATCTATTCACTGCTTCTTTCATTCGCGGCAGTGACCATGAAAGCGAATCAGACAATCACCGGTACATCACTTAATATGCTGATTCCCGCTGCGATCCTTCTGTTCTCGAAAATGTTTTTCAATTCAGATGGTATCACAACGAACAAGGATTTTTATATCAGAGAAGTACCTCTGCTTTCACAGATTCCTGTAATCGGACCTATGTTCTTCCAGAGAACATACCTCACTGTCTACATCGGACTGTTCCTTCTGGCTGTTGCAACCGTTGTATTCTATAAAACCAGATTCGGTCTGAGACTGAGAGCCTGCGGAGAGCATCCTCATGCTGCAGATTCAGTGGGCATCAATGTCTACAGAATGAGATATGCAGGTGTGAGCCTTTCAGGAATTCTGGGCGGTATCGGCGGATTCTTCTATTCTGTTGGAGTTATGGACGGTAATGTAAATGGGCACACAGGAGTTGCCGGTTTTGGATTCCTGGCCCTTGCGGTCATGATCTTCGGTCAGTGGAGACCACTGAGAATTTTCGGAGCAGCACTGTTCTTTGCATTTTTAAGAACACTTGCTTACTCCGTATCCCTTATCCCTTTCCTCAGCAATCTGGGAATTAACCAGACCTACTATAAGATGCTGCCTTATCTTGCAACCATGGTCGTTCTTGCATTCACATCCAAGAAGTCAAGAGCACCGAAAGCGGAAGGTATTCCTTACGATAAATCACAAAGATAAGCATCAGAATGAATAAATCAGGCCTCTCATATTTCGGTATGGGAGGTTTTTCACGTCTTTGTTCTGGAGCTTTCCTCATTATCTGGACCTTTATCCGAGAAGAGAGTAAATATCTTAAAATTTTCTTAGTTTACAGAAGGATGTTTTGAGAATCAAAGTTAATTCTGTATACTTTACCTTAATACAATACTGTTTTTCCTAGAAGGGGAGCAGGAAATGAAACTGATGATAGAGAGGTTGCATCATGGATAAGATAAAATTGGTCACAGACAGTACTTGCGATTTAACGCCCGAGCTTATAGAAAAATACAACATTCACGTCCTTCCACTGACCGTAAATATCGGTGACAAGTCCTATAAGGATGGAGAATCCATTACGTTGAGTGAGATGTACAAGGGCGTTGAGGAAGGCGGAGCTTTTCCCACAACAAGCCAGGTCAATCCACAGGAATTCCACGATGTATATAAGAAATATCTCGATGAAGGGTATAAAATTATTTCCACTCATGTCTCTTCACACCTTTCAGGAACCATCCAGTCCGCAGAGATTGCTAAGGATATGCTGGAGAGTGAGAATATCACCATCATTGATTCAAAAGGTGTGTCAGGCGTAATGTTTCTGGCGCTGGTTGAAGCCGGTGAGAATATTCATCAGGGCAGATCATTTGATGAAGTTGTTCAGGCAATCAGAAATACTGTAGATAAAGTGAAACTTCTGGTTACTTTCGATACCATGGAATATCTGGTCAAAGGTGGAAGAGTACCGAAATCAGTTGGCGCTATAGGAGGATTCCTTGGCATCAAACCGCTGATCTCTATAAAAGAAGGAAAACTCGAGATGGTCGATAAGGCCAGAGGGTCGAAAAAAGCACTGAAATCCCTTCTTGCTTTTATCGATCAGACAAAGACCAGAGAGAACTCCAGCATGGTCGTGATCAACTCTCTGGACAGCGAGACAAACAGAGCTGTCATCAATCACATAGAGTCCAAAGGCATTAAATGTTATGAAATACAGGTCGGTTGTGTACTCGGTGTACATGCCGGTCCGAAACTTGTAGGGGTATTTGCCCTATCTGCATAATCTGCAGTCATTCCTTCCACTCCAAATATATTTAAAAAGAGAGCTTAGGCTCTCTTTTTAAATATTCTCCACGGATATCTGATATTAAATTGTGCACAATCTATTTACAAGGACCTTTATTGGGTATATCATAAAGGAGAAGGGTATGGAATTAAATCAAGATCTATATTATGATTAATGTTAGAGTAATCATCGGGAGGTAATCATGTCACATATTTACGAAACCATAATACTTGGAGGGGGTCCTGCAGGGCTTTCTGCAGCACTATATGCCGGAAGAGGTAAACTGGATACACTGCTGATCGAAAAAGCGACATATGGCGGTCAGGTAGCCACGACATACGAAGTGGACAATTATCCTGGTACGGAGCTTGGCATCACTGGACCCGAACTTTCGGAGAAGATGAGAAAACAGGCAGAGGCATTCGGCACAAAATTCATCAAAGAAGATATACAGAGCGTCGATTTTGCAGATACTGTGAAGAAAGTCATTACAAATAAAGGTGAGTATCTCACAAAAACAGTAATCATTGCCACTGGAGCACAACCTAAGATGGTCGGGTTCAAGGGTGAAGAGAAGCTTCGCGGCAGAGGGGTTTCCTACTGTGCAACATGTGATGCTGATTTCTATACCGATCTTCCTATTGCCGTAATCGGCGGTGGCGACTCAGCAATTCAGGAGGCGTTATACCTCACAAAATTTGCTTCAAAGGTCACCATCATCCATAGAAGACAGGGCTTCAGAGCCGCTCAATATCTTGTGGATAAAGCGAAGGCCAATGCGAAGATTGAATTTCTGCTTGACACTGTGGTGGAAGAGGCGTTGGAAGAGAACGGAATGCTTACAGGCTTAAAAGTGAAAAATGTTCTTACAGAAGAGATCACAGATTTCATAACAGACGGTGTATTCGTATTTGTCGGATATGAGCCCATCTCAGAGATATTCAAAGGTGCCATCAATATGAACGCATTTGGAGAGATTATCACTGACGTCTATATGAGAACCAATGTTCCTGGCGTTTTCGCTGCCGGCGACATCAGGGAAACAACAATAAGACAGGTCATCACAGCAGCAGCTGATGGTGCGGTCGCAGCGGTATCCTGTGAAAAATATTTAGGTGAACACGAATAAGGTTCTTGGAGACATACAGGGGAGATAGTTCCTTTTGTATGTCTTTTTTTTCGGATTGTTTACAAAAGGATGACAAAAGTCTAAAATGTATGTGGGATAGATAATTGAGATATCCCTTGAAAATAAGGAGGAAATTATGCAAAAGATTGCGATTATAGGTGCCACAGGTATGATTGGCAGAAGAATATTAATGGAACTTTTTGAAAGAAGCTATGTGGTGACAGCCATATCGAGGAACCCGTCAGAGCTTCCCGGCAGTACACTTCTCATAGCCTGTGAAGGTAATGTCCTCAATGAAAATGTCGTTGCAGGGCATGTGCTCGGACTTGAAAATGATGTGCTGATCAGTGCTATAAATCCGGACCCCGATGATCTGGAAAGTTTTCTTACCGCTACTTTAAATCTGGTCAAAATTGCCGAGAAAGCCGGCATAAAGAAACTCATCACTGTAGGTGGTGCAGGCAGCCTCTTGCTTCCAGATGGAAGAATGCTCCTGGAAAGCGAAAACTTTCCCGAAGAATACAAAGATATTGCGATGATTCACAAGAGAGCATTGGATATCTACAAAAACCTTGAAGGTAAAAAGTTCAGCTGGATCAATGTAAGCCCCGCCGCAACCATTGCCCCTGATGAAAAGACAGGGAAATACAGAATCATGACAGATGAAAAGGTTGTTTTCGACGCGGAAGGGAAATCCTTCATCAGCGCTGAGGACTTCGCATCCGCAGTAACAGATCTCATTGAAGATGAAACGATACATAACCAGAGGGTATCTGTTACATATTAGGTAAATGAATAAAATCCTTTGATGTCACTGATAAATATCGTATAATCAAAGGAGTATATTAAATATTTACATATAACCTGTACTTATACGTAAGATGGGATTAAAGGGGGGGAGGAGAAGTTGAATAAAAAAGTACTGACTATAGTGTCAGGAATTTTGATTATCTCCATGGCTTTTAATATTTATCTCTTTACAAGAGTTGATCAGCTGAGTAAAAAGATCATCAATAATTCAAACCGGCTGCAGTATCTGGAAAGCAATATCGACAATACCATAGCTGATGTAATCAAAGATGACGGATATCTGGATTCGATCCTCGAAGATGTCAACTGGAACGTTTCAGAACTCATCAGCGAAGAGGAAAAAACAGCATTGCTTCATATCGACTTTAAGCTGCGATCCATGGATTCAACATCCAAAGTGTATGCTTCCATTGAAGCGGGAGACGAAGAGGCAGTTCTTGTAGAAGCACATCTTCTGAACGATACGACCTATACTGTTGATCGTGAAATCAACGTGCTCAAACCTGTAAGAATCGACCTTGTGGTGGAGAAATACGGCGAGAAGCGACTGGAAAATCTCGTGGATGAAGATGAGATCTACAAAACATATATTGCTGATACCGCATTCAATCTGCTTGATTTTGATTATGATTACAATCTGAGCAGTGGAACACTATCGGCAACCTATGGAGCGGAAGTCGTTTTCGCTTCTTTAAAGAACATCGATCTTGTCCGGTCTGATATTGTTGTGGAAAAGAATGGCGTACTTATTGACAAGAGGCCAATGATCATGTCTCAGGTTAAGTATCCTGATGCTGTGGTCTACGAGAATGATGTCAAAGACCATAAGCTCGAAGCCAAGGAGCTGGACAGTCTTAACTTTGCCGTTATTTTGAAGGATAAGCAGGGATTCACCTACCGTTATGATTTTGCAAGCTTTAAGTTCATGAATGGGGCTCCAGTGATGACCACAACAAGTTTACCTGAACTTACACTGAATTAAATTAAAGTTAAATCGGTCAGAAACTGTAATTGCTGAAGATGACTTGATGAGAAGATCAACGGATTGAGGTCCTGATGATCTTCTCATTTTTAATATATCTTAACAGAAATACCATGATTCTGGTTGACTGAACTATATTAGGAGGTAATGATGAAAAATACGATATTGATCCGTCCAGCGGAGGCGGAAGATGCAGAAGCGATTCTAAAGTATCTCAATCAGGCAGGAGGGGAAACGGATAATCTTCTTTTCGGAAAAGAAGGAGTACCATATACCGTTGAGCAGGAAATGGAGCTGATCAGAGAAATGAAAAGTTCTCCGATCAGCCAGATGTTCATTGCAGTGAGCAGTGATCAGGTTGCCGGTATAGCAAGCATCAGAGGATTCCGCCCTAAAAGGATTGCTCACCGGAGTGAAATCGGGCTCAGTGTGCTCAGGGAATTCTGGGGACTGGGCATTGGTTCAGCGTTGCTGACTGAAATGATTTCTTTTGCCAGATCTAGTGATGTTGAAATCATCTCTCTTGAAGTGAAATCCGATAATGAGAGGGCGATCAGGCTTTACGAAAAATTCGGATTTGAAAAGTTTGGCACATACCAGAAGTTTTTCAAAATCAATGGTCAGTATCATGATGCCGAGTACATGAATCTTTATCTTAAAAAATAACCTTACGTTTTACATTTACCTGATGTCAAACGAAACTGAAGTATAAATTTCAGAATGTTTTCAAAGCTGAATCCAGCATTCCATAAATGAAAAGGGTTCAAGTTCATGAACAATGAAAACACAGTTAATGTTATTGATTTAACAAATGATTGCTGATATACTCCCAATTGCTGAACAAAAGATGGGAGGAAAATGAAATGAAAAAAATGGTAAGAGGGTTATCGATGATTCTGGTTCTGATGCTGTCACTAGGTGCCATAGGATGCGGTACTAGGAAAGATGCGGAAGCAGAGAGTACAGGGACATTAACGGCAGGTACATATACCGCAGAAGAGAAAGGACATAATGGTCCAATAGCTGTTACGGTAACCGTAAGTACAGAGAAAATAGAGAAAATAGAAGTTGAGGCTAAGGATGAAACACCCGCAATAGCAGAGAAAGCAATTGAAAGTGTTGTGGAAAAAATACTCTCAAGCCAGGGGCTTGGTGTTGATGCGGTTTCAGGTGCAACGGTGTCAACTGAAGCACTGCTTAGAGCTGTCACGGCTGCTCTAGAAAAGGCTGGTGCGGATGTGGAAGCACTTAAGAATGTAAAAGCGGAAGAGATTGAGATCGAAGTGAAAGACAGAGAAGCGGATATCGTCATTATTGGTGCCGGTGGAGCAGGTATGAGTGCAGCGGTGGAAGCTGCGAGCTTAGGAAAATCTGTCATCATCGTCGAGAAAATGCCTATAGTGGGTGGAAACACCAATCGTGCAACGGGTGGTATAAACGCTGCAGAAACCTTCATCCAGGAACAGGAAGGGATCAAAGATACCGTGGAGACATTCTATGAGGATACCTTCAAAGGTGGTAAGGAAGAAAATGATCCTGAACTTCTGAGTGTTCTTGTGGAAAACTCTGCTGAAGCAGTGGACTGGCTGAATGAATTAGGTGCCGGGCTGACAAGAGTTTCCCTTTCCGGAGGAGCGACCAATCCAAGAATACATACCCCTGCAGATGGTTCAGCAGTGGGACCTGTTGTGGTCAAAGTTCTTCAGGAGAAGCTGGAAGAACTTGGTGTAGAGATTCTTATGGAAACCACGGCCACAAAAATACTTGAAGAAAACGGAAAGGCTGCAGGAATTGAAGCCAGCAATGCACAGGGAAAAACTTTTAGAATTGATGCAAAAGCGGTCATCATAGCTGCTGGCGGATTTGGCGCCAACAGTGAAATGGTTGAAACGTTCAGGACCGATCTTGTCGGTTTCTCGACGACGAACCACTCCGGGGCTACAGGAGATGGAATTGAACTTGGTCAGGAAGCCGGTGCGGCTCTTGATGATATAGAGCAGATACAGATTCATCCAACAACTGATCCTGAATCAGGATACATGTTCACTGAAGGTCTGCGTGGAGATGGAGCTGTTCTTCTTAATGCGGAAGGAAAAAGATTTACAGATGAACTTCTGACTCGAGATGTGGTTTCTGCAAATATTCTCAAGCAGAAAGACGGAATCGCATATCTTGTGACCAATGAGGAAATGAGAGCTGAGAATGCCGCATTGGCAGGATATGTCACCAAGGAATATGCAGTGAAATATGAAACCCTTGAAGAAGTGGCGAAAGCCATAGGAGCAGAAGAGGCTGCAGTTATTGAGACCATGGCAAAATATAAAGAATCAGTAACAAGCGGTACTGACGTGGAGTTTGGAAGAACCCATCTCGAAAAGACACTGGAAGAGGGGCCATACTACATCCTCAAGGTCACCCCTGGCATACATCACACCATGGGTGGACTAAAAATCGATACACAGACCCATGTGATCAATGTTGAGGGCAAGATCATTGAAGGCCTCTATGCGGCGGGTGAGGTCACAGGCGGAATTCACGGAGCAAATCGAATAGGCGGAAATGCCGTTACAGATATCGTCGTATTTGGAAGAATTGCAGGCAAAGCTGCAGCTGATGAAATGAAATGAAATAATCGCACATAGCACACATAGAAAGAAGACATCCTGAAAAATTCTCAGGATGTCTTCTTTCTTCTGTATCAAATCCTTTATTGCCTCTCTTCAAGTTCAGCTGCAAAAAGCAGGAGAAAGATAGAGACAATCCTCTAGTATTCCCTGTTCAGATACCACCAGTGTCTTGCTCCAGACTGTATGAATGATTTCAGTTCAGGAGGACCATCAGATCCAACTTCATAGCATCTGAGGTAGGATGACTTGCTGCCTTTTACGCTGCTGATGATGGAATCGACATATTTCCAGGTGAGCTGAAGCTCATCCCAACGGGTAAATAGGGTGGAGTCGCCGTTTATGGCGTCAAGGATCAGTTTTTCATAGGAATCGGGAGAGTTGAACAGATACAGACAGCTCTGGCAGTAATCCATCTCCACCATGGCCATCTTATCGATCACCCCAGGCTGCTTGACGTTGAGATGAAGGGTAATACCTTCGTCAGGCTGAATCTTGATTTCCAGTATATTCGGTTCTGAATTTGCGCCGTAATGATAACGGCTGCTGTTCTTGAATTCGATGGTGATCTGAGCAGTCTTGTTTTTCAGGGCTTTCCCTGTCAGAAGATAAAAGGGTACGCCCTCCCATCTTTTATTGTCGATGTATACTTTGGTCGCCACAAGTGTTTCAGTTGTGGAATCCTCATCAACTTTGTCTTCCTTCTGATATCCGCTATACTGACCAAGAATCAGTTTTTCTTCCAGGTGCTCATCAGTGAATTCTCTAAGTGCTTTAAAAACCTTAACCTTCTCGTTTCTCACATCATCGGCATCCAAAGTCTTTGGGGGCTCCATAGCGGTAATGGCCAGAAGCTGCAGGAGATGATTCTGGACCATATCTCTTAATGCACCTGTATCATCGTAGTAACCGCCTCTGGTTCCGACACCTTCCTTCTCCAGTACGGTAATCTGAACACTGTTGATATGGGTTCTGTTCCAGATGGACTCGAAGATTGCGTTCTGGAAACGGAGCATATTGATATTCTGGATCATCTCTTTTGCGACATAATGATCGATTCGATAAATGTCTTTTTCGTCAAATACTTTTGATATCGCCGCATTAAGCTTTGTCGCACTTTCAAGATCCTGTCCGAAGGGTTTTTCGATAATCAGTCTCTGCCAGTTTGATTTCTTCTTTCGGATCCTGCTGGTTTTAAGATTTTCAACAATCTCCGTGAAGTAGTCAGGCGATACAGCGAGATAGAACATATAATTGTCAAGAACTCCGTCCTGGTCTCTATCATCCAGTTCTTTATGCAGTCTCTCATAATCCTTCTCGTTATTAAAATCCAGCCTGAAGTAGGTGATCATTCTGCTGAACGTGTCAAAGCTCTCATCATCCAGATTTCTGGTTGAAAAACGCTTTGTTGAAGCAAGCAGATCGCTTCGGTATTCTTCTGTGGTCTTATCGCGTCTTCCGATGGAAATCAGCGAAAAGTCTTCTGGCAGGTATTTATTGATGTAGAGCTGATATAGAGCAGGGATGAGCTTTCTGTGAGTCAGATCTCCTGTGCCCCCGAAAATGACCATAGTGGTCCTGGTTTTTATGTCAGTAGACGCTTTGTCTTTTTTCATTCCGATGACCTCCAAGTGTATCATTGAAATCAGAATAGATTTCGTACAATTCCAATGACTTATTATATCACAGCGGATGTGCACAGATGTTAAGAAAATTTGAAGTCAGGAAGGAGGGTGGGACGGGAAGAGTAGAACAGAGAAAGGAATTGATTGTCATGGAAATCTCAATACCTGTTGAAATACAACAAATTAACACAATGCAAGGATAGTTAATGATTTGTTTACACGATTACCCTCTTTTTTTCTATAAATCTATTTTAAAATAGTGATACATGGAGTATAATGTTCATGTGGGACATAATTGGATATGGTGGGACAAAATCGTCAAGGGGTGAATCAGTTGAATAGTTTTTTAAAGATACAGCAGAAAATTATTCCTGAAGCGACTGCACTTCTTGAAAGAAGATATAACCTTCTTCGAACCATCTTTAATCATCAGCCCATCGGCCGAAGAACCCTATCGCAGAAGCTTGAACTGGGAGAAAGGATCGTCCGTGGTGACCTAGATTTTTTTAAGTCCATGAAGTTCATTGATGTATCGATTCCAGGAGTAAGTCTGACCGAACAGGGAATCGAAATGCTCAATCATCTGAGAGCTCTGGTATCTGAAATCAAAGGGCTTGATGAAATGGAAGCTACACTGAAAAGAGAACTGGGCTACAAAAAGATTATCGTGGTGCCAGGTGACTCGGATAAGGATCCCAATGTCAAAAGAGAACTTGGGAACGTGGCTGCTCTATATCTTTCCAGTGTCATTCGTCACAAAGACATTATTGCCCTTACCGGAGGAAGCACCATCAAAGAAATGGTGAACAGTTTCCCGAGGATGGACTTTCGGGAAAACCTGATTGTACCTGCGAGAGGCAGTTTAGGACGGATCATCGATATTCAGTCAAACAATATTGTGGCGGCTTTAGCTGAAAAGGTTGGTGCAAGCTACAAACTCCTGAATGTTCCGGACAATCTGAGCAGCGAGACATTGGAAGTGCTTCTGAAAGAGAAGGAAATCAAGGAAGTTGTGGATCTCATCAAGAAAGCGCAGATTCTCGTACTGGGTATCGGACGTGCAGACAAAATGGCCTTAAGAAGAGGACTCTCGGAAAATGAAATCGAGAGACTTATTGAAGATGGAGCTGTCGGCGAAGCTTTCGGAATCTATTTCGGCAAGAAAGGCAAAAACATCAAAAAGATCAATTCAGTCGGAATCACATTGGATGACTTCAGGAACGTGCAGCATCTCATTGCTGTGACCGGAGGATCATCAAAAGCCGAAGCGATTGAAGCGGTCAGACTGAACACACAGAATGCTGTACTCATCACCGATGAAGGGGCAGCAAGAAAAATTGTAGCGATATTAAAATCTCAATATAATGAGTTTTAAATAAATAAACATATTTAGGAGGAGATTCAACAATGGCAGAAGTTTTAGTTGGAGTAAATGGTTTTGGTAGAATAGGCAGACTTGCATTCAGGGCAGCCCTGGAAAACCCAGAAGTAAGAGTGGTAGGTGTCAATGACCCGTTCATCGATCTTGACTACATGGTATACATGATCAGATACGACTCAGTACACGGTAAGTTCGAAGGTGAAATCGAAATCGACGAAGCAAACCACAGCCTGATCGTCAATGGCGAAAAAATCAGAGTATTCTCAGAGATGCAGGCAGGAGACATCGACTGGAAGAGCGTTGGTGCTGAATACATTCTTGAATGTACAGGAATCAACACTACAAAGGAAAAGGCTGAAGCTCACTTAAAGGGCGGAGCAAAGAAAGTCATCATTTCCGCACCATCAGCAGACGCTCCAATGTTTGTTATGGGTGTAAACCAGGACAAGTATACAACTGACATGACCGTTATTTCAAACGCTTCATGTACAACAAACTGTTTAGCACCACTTGCAAAGGTAATCAACGACAAGTTCGGTATAGTTGAAGGACTTATGACTACAGTTCACTCAACAACAGCTACACAGAAGACAGTTGACGGACCTTCAAAGAAAGACTGGAGAGGCGGAAGAGCTGCAGCTGCAAACATCATCCCTTCATCCACAGGAGCTGCAAAGGCAGTAGGTAAGGTTATTCCAGAACTTAATGGAAAGCTGACAGGTATGTCCTTCAGAGTTCCTACAATCAACGTATCAGTAGTTGACCTTACAGTAAGACTTGAAAAGCCTGCTACTTACGAAGAAATAAAGGCTGCTGTTAAGCATGCTTCAGAGAACGAACTTAAGGGTATTCTTGGTTACACAGAAGATGCTGTTGTTTCAACAGACTTCATCCATGATCCAAGAACAAGCATATTTGATGCAGATGCCGGAATTTCACTGAATGACAACTTTGTCAAGCTGGTTTCCTGGTATGACAACGAATGGGGTTATTCCAACAAGCTGGTTGACCTTGTAGCATATGTTGCCAAGGAAGATGCCAAGTAACATTTAACACTATAAAGGTCTGGTCTTATAGTCTTGGCTATGTGGCCAGACCTTTTCAAGGTATGAATAAAATAGAGGTGAATAATTAATGAGTTATAATAAAAAGACCATAGAAGACATCAACGTTTCTGGAAAGAAAGTACTTGTCAGATGTGATTTCAATGTTCCACTTCAGGAAGGCAGAATCACTGATGAAAACAGACTTCTAGGTGCACTTCCAACAATTGAATACCTGATGAAAAATGGTGGAAGAGTGATACTTTGTTCCCACCTTGGAAAGCCGAAGGGACCAGATGCGAAATTCTCCCTTGAACCAGTTGCCAGAAGACTTTCAGAACTTCTGAACAAAGAAGTGATTTTTGCAGCTGATGATACAGTTGTCGGAGAAAACTCAAGAAAAGCTGTCAGCGAAATGAAAGACGGAGATGTCGTCCTTCTTGAGAACACAAGGTTCAGACTGGAAGAGACAAAGAACGGAGAAGCTTTCTCCAAGGAACTTGCCGAACTTGCCGACATCTATGTCAATGATGCATTCGGTACAGCGCACAGAGCGCATTCTTCAACAGAAGGCGTAACAGCATTCCTGGATACTGCGGTTGCAGGTTATCTCATCAACAAGGAGCTCAAGTTCCTGGGTGAAGCGGTAAACAATCCAGAAAGACCATTCGTTGCGATTCTTGGTGGAGCAAAAGTTTCCGACAAGATCAACGTCATCAATGCGCTCCTCGATAAGGTGGATACACTGATTATCGGTGGTGGTATGAGCTATACATTCTTAAGTGCACAGGGTTATTCTGTAGGGAATTCCCTGCTTGAAGTAGATAAGATGGATTATGCTCTTCAGATGATCGAAAAAGCGAAAGAAAGCGGAGTGAACCTCCTTCTTCCAGTAGACAATATTGTAGGGGATAAGTTCAGTGCAGACGCTGAACCTGTCGTAACAGAAGATGAAAACATCAAAGACGGATATATGGGGCTTGATATCGGACCTAAGACTGCCAAGCTTTATGCCGATGCAATCAGAGGTGCAAAGACTGTAATCTGGAACGGACCGATGGGTGTGTTCGAATTTGAAAACTTTGCCAAGGGAACCATAAGCGTTGCAGAGGCAATGGCTGAATCCGATGCGACTACCGTAATCGGTGGCGGAGATTCTGCAGCAGCTGTAAATATACTCGGATTTGGTGACAAAATGACCCATATTTCAACTGGTGGGGGCGCTTCACTGGAATTCCTTGAGGGAAAAGTCCTTCCTGGAATTGCTGCATTAAACAACAAATAGGAGGAATACACATGCGTAAACCAATCATCGCAGGAAACTGGAAGATGCATTATACTGTAGAAGAGGCAGTGAAGACTGCAAATGAGCTTAAGGGTCTTGTAAAAGATGCCGAAGCTGACGTCGTCATCTGCGCACCTTACATCCAGCTTCCCGCTCTTGTCAAAGAACTGGAAGGAACCAATGTAAAAGTCGGTGCACAGAATATGCACTTTGAAGAAAAGGGTGCATTCACAGGAGAAATTTCTCCTGAAATGCTCACATCACTTGGTGTGGAATACGTCATCATCGGTCATTCAGAGAGAAGACAATATTTCAATGAAACAGATGAGACAGTCAATAAAAAGCTTAAAGCGGCATATCGTCATGGCCTGATTCCTATCCTATGCGTAGGAGAATCTCTGGAAGACAGAGAAGCCGGCACGACGAAGTCAGTGATCGAAAATCAGATCAATAAAGCTTTCCTCGACATCAATGATGATGAAGCACAGAGAACAGTAATCGCATATGAGCCAATCTGGGCTATCGGTACAGGTAAGACTGCTACCAGTGAACAGGCTAATGAAACCATCTCAGATATCAGAAACATGATCAGCACACTTTATGGAGCAGGAATTGCTGCATCTGTTCGTATTCAGTACGGCGGATCCGTAAAACCTGATACCATCAAAGAACAGATGGGGATGTCTGATATCGATGGAGCGCTTGTCGGCGGAGCAAGCCTCAAAGCAGAGGATTTCTCAAAGATCGTCAAGTTCTGATAACGAAAAAATGCTTCCGAAATACTGAGTCAAGACTCGGTATGAATTTAACAGACAAACTGGAGGAATATTCATGAAAAAACCTGTAATGCTGATGATCCTTGACGGATTCGGCTTAACAGACAATGAGCTTGGCAATGCCGTCAAGGCAGCCCACAAGCCGAATTTTGACTACTACTGGGAAAATTATCCACATACGACGATTGAAGCTTCAGGCCTCGCTGTAGGGCTGCCTGCGGGTCAGATGGGGAATTCAGAAGTCGGTCATATGAACATCGGTGCTGGAAGAGTCATTTTCCAGGAACTGACAAAAATTACCCATGAGATAGAAACAGGAAATTTCTTCTCTAACGAAAACCTGAACCTGGCAGTGGATAATGCTCTGTCAACAGGTGGAGATCTGCACCTTCTTGGACTGCTGTCCGACGGCGGTGTACATTCTCATATAGACCATATCAAAGCACTGGTAAAACTGGCCAAAGACAAGGGTCTTAATCGTATTTACGTTCATGGATTCATGGATGGAAGAGACGTATCCCCTACATCAGGTATCGGATTTGTCAGAGAACTGGAAGCGTATTTTGCTGAGATCGGTGCAGGAAAGATCGCATCTCTTAGTGGAAGATACTATGCCATGGACAGAGACAACAGATGGGAAAGAATTGAAAAGGCTTATAATGTTCTTGTTCGCGGACAGGGAGAATATAAGGCATCTGCAGCTGAATGCATGGAAGATACCTACAAGCTGGGCATCACCGACGAATTTGTCCTACCTACAGTAATTGGAGCACCTGGTGCACCAACGGCGACAATCAAAAGCGGAGACAGTGTCATTTTCTATAACTTCAGACCTGACCGCGGAAGAGAAATGACAAGAGCGCTAAATGATAAGGTGTTCAAGGGATTTGAAAGAGAAAATCTGGATCTTACCTATGTAACACTTACCCAGTATGACAACACACTTGAAAATGTACATGTAGGCTACTATCCTCTTGATTTCAACAACACTCTTGGAAAATATGTGGCAGATAAGGGAATCAGGCAGCTGAGAATTGCTGAAACAGAAAAATATGCCCATGTCACATTCTTCTTCAACGGTGGAGTCGAAGTGCCAAACGTAGGTGAGGAAAGAATCCTTGTTGCATCTCCTAAGGTAGCAACATATGATCTTAAGCCTGAAATGAGTGCTGGAGGCATCACTGAAAAAGTGGTTGAAGCCATGGACAAAGAAGACTACGGTCTGATCATACTGAATTATGCGAATCCGGATATGGTCGGACATACCGGAATCATGGAAGCCGTTGTCAATGCACTGGAAAATGTAGATACCTACATGAAGAGAGTCATCGACAAAGTGCTTGAGAAAGACGGAACAGTATTCATCACAGCTGACCACGGTAATGCAGAGCAGCTGATCGATTACGTTACAGGCGGTCCTATGACTGCGCATACCACAAACCCTGTACCGCTCATCTATGTGACCAACAATCCTGAGAAAAAGCTGAAAGATGGCGGAAAACTTGCGGATCTGGCACCGACCATGCTGGAAGAGATGGGTATCGGAATCCCTGAAGAAATGACTGGAAACTCCCTGCTTAGTTAATCAAATCAAAAATATAATTGTATATTCCAAGGAGGAATTAATTCATGAAAAATTACGTAGAAATTATCGACGTACTGGCAAGACAGATTCTGGACTCAAGAGCATTCCCTACAGTTGAGGTAGAAGTTTACCTTGAAGATGGTACAGTAGGAAGAGCTTCAGTTCCATCAGGTGCTTCAACAGGTATGTTCGAAGCAGTAGAACTTAGAGATGGAGACAAGGAAGTTTTCGGTGGAAAGGGCGTTCTTCAGGCTGTTGAGCACGTGAACAACGAAATCGCAGCTGAAATCATCGGTCTGAACGTTTTTGATCAGGTCTATATCGACAAGCTGATGATCGAACTTGACGGATCAAAGAACAAGGGCAACCTTGGTGCCAATGCAATCCTTGGGGTGTCCCTTGCTGTTGCAAAGGCAGCGGCTGGATCACTTGGACTTCCTCTCTACCAGTATATCGGTGGCGTAAATGCCAAGACTCTTCCAGTACCAATGATGAACATCATCAACGGTGGATCCCATGCAGACAACAATGTTGATCTTCAGGAATTCATGATCATGCCTGTAGGCGCTGAAAGCTTCTCAAAGGCTATTCAGATGTGTTCAGAAACTTACCATGTACTTAAGGGCATCCTTAAGAACAAGGGTCTTGCTACTGGTGTCGGCGATGAAGGTGGATTTGCACCTAACCTGAACTCCAATGAAGAAGCTATCAAGGTCATCATCGAAGCGATCGAAAAGGCCGGATTCACACCTGGAAAGGAAATGTTCATTGCTCTTGACCCAGCTTCATCAGAATTCTTTGAAGATGGTATGTACAACCTGAAGGGTGAAGGCAGAAAGCTTACACCAGCTGAAATGGTTGATTACTATGCAGAACTTGTTGAAAAGTATCCAATCATTTCCATTGAAGATGGTATGGCTGAAGAAGACTGGGAAGGCTGGAAGCTTATCACAGAAAAGCTTGGAAATAAGATTCAGCTTGTTGGAGACGATCTGTTCGTGACCAACGTAGAAAGACTGAAGATGGGTATCGAAAGAGGCGTTGCCAATTCAATACTGATCAAGCTGAACCAGATCGGTTCACTTACAGAAACTCTTGATGCAATCGAAATGGCAAACAGAGCTGGTTACACAGCTGTTATTTCCCATAGATCAGGAGAAACAGAGGATGCAACCATCGCAGATCTGGCTGTAGCGCTTAACGCCGGACAGATCAAGACTGGTGCTCCTGCAAGATCTGAAAGAGTTGCGAAGTACAACCAGCTGCTCAGAATCGAAGAAGAACTTGACGAAGTTGCTCAGTACAGAGGTCTTTCAGGATTCTTCAATCTGAAGAAATAGTTCTGGATTAAACTCTATAAATTCAAGATATCTAAAGGCATCTTCACTTGTGAGGATGCCTTTTCAAATGAATAATCATATGGCGAGCAGTACTTTTCTGTGTTATGATAAAAACAGTTAATGGTAAAAGTTTTGATGCGTCATTTTATTGTAGTGATGAAGTAAGTGTGATAGAATAAGACGTTAGATAGTCAGGAGGGATATTATGGAAACTGTTTTAATCGTTGTAGAATTTATACTGGCAATAATCATGATTGCATTAGTTCTTATGCAGCAGAGCAAATCTGATGGTCTTAAGGGGTTAACCGGAGGCGGAACTCAGGAATCTTTTTTCAGCAAGAACCGCGGAAGAACTGGTGAAGCCTTACTGAAGAAATTAACTGTGGTCGTTGCAATTTTATTTGCAATCAACACAATAGCAATGAATATGGTTTAAAGATTAGTGCTGCCTAAGTATTAGGCAGCATTTTGCTTTTTTTGCAGGTATTTTTTGTCAGGGGGAAAATCTTATGAAAAAAGGATTAACAGCTATTATCGTTCTGATGCTTATCTTTTCTGCTGCATGCGGGAATAAGGAAGTGCCTAAAGAAGAAATCATTGATGATGTTTACCGAGAAGAAAGAGTTGTGGTCAGTCTTAATGAAGGTGAACTCTCAGGCAGGCTCATGTCACCACAAAAAAAAGGGAAGTCCCATCTTGTAATCATTGTCCCGGGTTCTGGTCCGACCGATAGAAACGGAAACAACCCTCAGGCAGGTCAGAACAACAATCTTCTGATGATTGCAGAAGCTCTGTCAGATGAAGGGCATTATTCCTTGCGCTATGATAAGAGGGGAATCGGCGAGAGCAAGAACCTGATCAGGAAAGAAAGTGATATGGATTTTCATGATTCCATTAATGATGTTCTGTTATGGATGAAAAAGTATCAGGATGATGAACGTTTCGACAAGATTATTTTACTTGGACACAGCGAAGGGGCACTGGTTGCCGCTGAGGCGTGTTCTATGGCAACTGAATGCGGTGGACTCATATCAGTATCTGGTACCGCTACACCGGCTCATGAGCTGCTGCTGAAGCAGCTGGAGGCTCAGTCCAAGGAAATGTATGATCTCAGTGTACCGATTATAGAGGAGCTGGTAAATGGAAATATCGTGCCCGAAGTTCCGGTCAGCCTGTTCAATCTCTTCAGACCCAGTGTACAGCCTTATCTGATTACCTGGTTTTCCTATAATCCCGCAGAAACAATGGCCAGAATCAAAGATCCTGTAATGATTATTCATGGGGGTCGAGACATTCAGATCAGTCATGAAGAAGCACAAAAACTCCACGATGCTCTGCCGGGTTCAAGGCTTGAAATCATCCATGGCATGAATCATGTGCTGAAACCTGCTCCTGAAGATATGCTGGGGAATATTGCAACATACAGTGATCCTGATCTTCCCCTTCATGAGGACTTTAAAGAGAAAATCATTGAATTCATCAACAGTCTGTAATATCATAAGATATAATTGAATATTCATACAATTAGGTTTGGGGAATCTTAAGGAATAAATATGGAAACAGCTCTTCGTGTTACGGGGATAGTTCTTGTGTCTGCTGTTGCAGCCGCATTCTTTATCACCATGAAAATCGTAAAACATGACAGCGGAAATGAACAAATGCGTGAGATTTCAGCGTACATACATAAGGGGGGATGACGTTCCTTAAGTGAGTACAAGTATCTCAGCGTGTTCATCACCGCTGTTTTTTTATCCGTATACTAACCATTAATCTGAGGGGGCAATAGCGTTTTTCATGTAACACTGGTCTTTGCACGGGTGATTCTCGAAAAGTGTGCAATTCTTCTTAAACTCATGAACTGATTATACTCAGTCGAGCCTTTGGTCAGGATTTAATGATTTTTGGATGAAATATCGGGTTAATCTGTAGTATTAGTAAAAAATACATAAGTTATTTAGTGAAATATCGGACTAAGTTAACATTTTTTCTGTATACTTAAGATATGAACAATTAAATGAGCTGATTGCTGTCTATCGGCAATTGATGCAGGGAGGTAAAGATGTTTACTGAAAAGATACTGGGAATTCTCTCGGAGCATAGCTACAGGCCTCTAAATATCGAGGAGATGGCAAGTGTCCTTGGTCTTCAGAAAGGCGAAATGAAAGAGCTGAGAAAAACTGTCGACCGTATGATCAAAGAGGGGATAGTCATTAAGATCAAAAAAGAGAAGATTGTCCTGCCGGAAAGTTTCGGTGTATATACGGGAAGGCTTGATGTGAATAAAAGAGGTTTTGGCTTCGTCTTCAGAGGAGAGGGGCAGGGTGATATCTTTATTCCGGAAAATGAAATGAAGAATGCCATGAACGGCGACAAAGTTCAGGTAAAGGTGATCAGGGAAACCGCAGGCACGAAAAGAGCTGAAGGTGAGATCATGCAGATCCTGGAAAGAAAGAATTCAAAAGTGATCGGGGTCTATGAAGAGTCAAAAGCTTTCGGATTTGTTGTTCCTGAGGACAACAAGATTCATCACGATATCTTCATCAACAAGAAGAACAGAAACTTTGCGGAAAATGGGGATGTTGTCGTTGTAGAAATTACAAAATGGCCGGAAAAGGGCAGGAATCCTGAAGGTCTCATCACAGAAATCTTAGGTAAGAAAGGGGATAAGGGTGTAGATATTCTCACTGTTGTGAAGAAATTCGGATTGCCTGAAGAATTCCCGGCCAAAGTGATCAGTTATGCAGATGCGATTCCAGAGACCATAAGCGATCAGGAAATTGCAAGGAGAAGAGATCTGAGACATGCTATGATCATGACCATAGATGGTGCTGATGCTAAGGATCTTGACGATGCTGTTGAGGTTACAAAGCTTGATAACGGAAACTTCAAGCTAGGAGTACATATTGCAGATGTCACTCATTATGTGACTGAAGGAAGTCCTATAGACGTTGAAGCGTTTAAGCGTGCAACATCTGTATATCTTCTAGACCTTGTCATCCCTATGCTTCCACAGAAGCTTTCGAATAATTTATGCTCACTGAATCCCTTTGAGCCTAAACTGACACTGAGCTGTGATATGATCATCGATCCTCAGGGAAAAGTCATCGAGCATGACATCTATGAATCCATTATTGAATCAAAGCTTAGGGCTACCTATGGAGATGTCACGAAAGTTCTTAACGGCGAAATGAGTGAGGATCTGGAAAAATACAGAGATTTCATTCCCATGCTTAAGGATATGGAAGAGCTGCAGAAGATCCTGGAAAACAAGAGGGCAAGACGTGGTGCCATTGAATTTGACTTCCCGGAGAGTAAGATTACCCTTGATAAATTAGGAAAGCCGATTGATGTATCTCTTTATCCTAGAGAGATTTCGAACAAGATCATCGAAGAATTCATGCTGGCATGCAATGAGACGGTCTCTGAGCATATGTTCTGGACTCATGTACCGTTTATCTACAGAATACATGAAGAACCGGATGAAGAGAAGCTGAAGGCATTTACTGAGTTCTCCTATAATCTCGGATACCCAGTCAAACTGTTTGCAGGTGTCCAGCCTAAGGTTTTACAGGAAATCCTTGAGAAGGTTAAGGGGGAGCCTGCAGAACCGGTACTTTCAAAACTTCTCTTAAGAAGCATGATGCAGGCAAAATATGCACCTGAGAATGTGGGGCATTTCGGACTTGCCGCAACATACTATTCTCATTTCACCTCACCGATCAGAAGATATCCTGATCTTCAGATTCACAGAATCATCAAGGAGTTTTTAAATGGTAAACTTGATGAGAAGCGTGCGAAGCAGCTCATACCGATTGTAAGCGAAGCATCCAAGCAGGCTTCCGAGATGGAAAGAGTAGCTGTTGATGCTGAAAGAGAACTGGATGCTCTGAAGAAAGCGGAATTCATGCACAAGCACATCGGGGAAACCTTTGAGGGAATCATTTCCTCGGTGACAAACTTCGGTCTGTTCGTTGAACTGCCAAACACGATAGAAGGGCTGGTGCATATCACCTCCCTTTATGATGATTACTATGTATATGATGATCGTTATATGACCCTGGTTGGAGAAAGAAGCGGCAAAAAGTTTACACTGGGAGAAAAGATAGAAGTTCTGGTTTCTAATGTCAATCTTGATTCCAGAGAAATTTTCTTTGAAATCAGTACACCTGAAGCAGAGGAAGTTTCCTGACAGTATTACCGATAATTCAAAAGCCTCATCTCCTATCATTTTGATAGAGGATGAGGCTTTTAGTCATCGTAGTATTTTTTCTTACAGATCTTCCTTGACTATTGTATCATAATTGATTACATAGTCAGCCGGATGAGTGTGAACCAGGATATAATTATACTTGTATAAAAATTTATCGGCCAGTTTTCTGTGCGAGATTTCAGTGAGATGAATGCCGTCACTATAGTACCTTTCAGGGTTCATCTGAAGTTCGGTCTCTGAAAAAGCGCGATTGAAATCTATCGTATCAATTCGTTCGTCTATACAGTAATCCTCGATCAGTCTGCGGTATCGCTTAAGCGTGTTTGCCGATGCCTCAAAAGTATCGTTCTCACCCGGATTCTGTTTTACTGCCATCTCCACATTGATAAATGGTGGTAGAACGATGATGGGTACAATGGCGTGATTCAAACAGAGTTTGATCATTTCAAGTACATTATTATATATAGTATTTGCTGTGCGACCAGCTAATGCGTCATTTGTTCCGGCAAGGATAAATACCGTTTCCGGTTTGTAAGCGATAACATCCTCGTGAAATCTGATGAGGATATCTGCTGTTGTATCTCCATCGATGCCTTTATTCTCTATATACTGATTTGACTCTTCTGAGATCAGATCAAGCCAGCTTTTACCGCTTGGAAGACCATATCCAGTCACAAAACTATCCCCTATAATTAAGAGCTTCATAATTTCACCACCTACTTTGGGTATTCTATTATTATTTTACACCATTTCTGCTAAAAGTTAAATATTTATTAACAAATTATTTCCATTTAAATGATGAAATTTTTCGACAATATCCGGTGTGTAAAAATAATGCGGAATTTTTATTGTTTTTTAAGAAATAACACGTATAATAAGTTCAGTACAATACATGGGGATGTATTGGCTTCGACGGGGGTCAGGAAGATCTGATAAGCGAGTAGAAGGAAGCTGTGGACCTGCTTAAAAAACTATGGCAAAACATAAACGCTGAAGATAATTTAGCACTAGCAGCTTAGTCTGCTACGTTCTACCCGGGATGTCCGCTGCCTGGGACTAGAGCGCCGATTAGCGGAAAAACGAGTCTGAATAAGCTTTGCCTCAGAAACGGGAAAAATGAAGCTACCAATGGCCAAGTCTGCTTGTAAACTAAGCCAAAGGGAATGTTAATTACAATGCTACACTCGTAGAAAGTCTTATCTAACTACTTTCGGACAGGGGTTCGACACCCCTCATCTCCACCATTAAAAAGGAATCGACTGACAACAGTCTGATTCTTTTTTTTGCTTGTATTGTATCGAAAGATATATTCCCAAGTATGAATACAATTTTCAATAGTATGTTTCTTATAAAAGAATAGTAAGTTATAAAGAATATTAACATAATTTCAACCTTTAATTTCCATTTGCGGCTAACTGTCATCCTGCTGTCGTAGACAGTTTCATGGGTTCAATCTATACTGAAATAAAACAACATGTAAACAGGGAAGTGAGTGCAGTTGAAAATCGATTTTGAAAAGATTAAAACTTTAAGACTCAGCAAGGGCTGGTCACAAGAACAACTTAGTGAGAAGAGTGGTTTAAGTCTTAGAACTATACAGCGAGTTGAAAACGGAAACAGTATTTCTCTTGAGTCTGTCAAGGTATTAGCGATGGCTTTTGGAATTGAACCCAAAGAACTGATGATTCAGGAAAAACAGAATCCTAAGACCCCAATAGAAGTGATTAAAATGTGCTTCATAGAGTTCCATAACTTTTCAGGAAAAGCAACTCGCTATGAATATTGGTGGTTTGTTCTTTTTATGGTCCTGGTAATGTCCGTGGCAACTCTTATTCATGGAACACTAAATGAAATTATTACAGTTATATTCTTAGTGCCATTTCTCGCAGTAGGGACACGGAGACTAAATGATATTGGTAGGAGCGCCTGGTGGCAATTATTTCTTATAGTTCCGTTTGGGCAGATTATCGTATTTTATATGATGGCTGAAAAAGGGAGAGAGCAGAAGGAGAATTTGTAGTGTGATGGAAAGCTTCTCACTAGTTTCCTAAAATGCTGATTTGTTTGGATTGCCAGCTTCAGGAATAAGTGAAGCAATTATCTTCATAGACTAATGGACACAGGGTATAGTTACCTCATCAGTACAGAATTTTCAGGCTGAATAAAGGTAAATGCATAAAGACGTATACTTGACGAATGTAACCTTGACTTTCATAAACCCATCAGTTAGAGGAGTATGAGGATAAGTTCCTGATTGTCGAGGCGGCTTTGTTGGACAAAGAAGATTGAAGATCAATCACACAGACGCTTTTAATTATTACAGGACAGAAATGTGAATAACAGGAAAGAATATATGGAGGTATTAGAAATGAAAGTTTTGACAATAGAATGGAGACATCTTGATGTGGATGGAGAACTTGTGAACGATGCTCTGACACGGGGTCGACCCTTGATCGAGAAGTAAGAAAGCTAAACAATGCTCTTCTGCCTTCAGGAATAAGAGTGGACTGGTTTGAGACTAAACTTGATGGCGATCGGATTACAGATTCTAATTCAGTCCTCTTTGATCGAACACCAATTGAAGACATTCCGGCTAAAGCGATTAAGGATGCGGTATATAAAGTGCTGGATATCAAGAGACCTGAGGAGCATCAATTGCTGTTCTTCTAAGATGGGGACAGTAAAGAGAAAGGTTATATAAATAGAGAAGAATAAAGGGGTAAGAACGGTAAGCGTGATGCTTACGGTCCTTATCCCTTATTTGCTTTATTAGTGTTTTCTTGTTAAATACATTGCGGACGAGTTTCATTACATAACTTTAAGAGTTGCCTGACCATTCAGTTATACTCTTTCCTTAGTATAGACAGAATGATTCCGTCTTCAAGTTTACCTTTTATGAGATCCCGTTCTCTGACAATTCCTTCTTGGGTGAAGTTAAGCTTTCTTAAGACCTTGACTGATCCGTCGTTACCGGGCGTTACAGTTGCTTCTATTCTATTGAGATTCATGACCTCAAATCCATATTTAAGCACGGCTTCTGCAGCTTCTGCAGCATAACCTAAACCCCAGTACTTCTTAGTAACGGCATATCCGATTTCGGCTCTTCTAGCATCATCATCAAAATCACCAAGGCATAAAGTGCCGATGAGTCTGCCTGATTATTTTAAGGACAGGCCCCATGTGATTTCTTCCTGGTCCATAAGCTCCGTCTCATATCGCTTTATGAATCTTCTGGTTTCAGTATCTGATTTTACGGGATGGAAATACTCAAACTTTGCAACATCCGAATCACTTAAGAGCTTAAACAGATCGTCCAGGTCTTTCTCTGTGATTTTTTGAAGGTAGAGTCTTTCTGTTTCCAGTTCTGGAAAGGGATTGAAGCATTTGATGATCATTTTTTTCACTCCTTAATCCGTTCATGATGTTTATATACCCTTTTTTTGTTACCTGGAAGAAGTATGAGGCTGGCAGGGTTTTGTGACAATATCCTTTGAGTTTTTTCATGATTGATTCTGGTACCTTATTGGAATAATATCTGAATATAGTATAGCATATGAGCACATATATTGTGAAAGCAGTGCAATCATTTAATATCAATAATTATGCGATTCATTACTGAAGCCTATTTAGATTCTACACATCATGATTAACTGTAATTTTGAGATAAACTTTTATCTCCACAGTTTCTCCATAATTGTCGATTATATTATTCTTGTCAACGCAATAAGAAGCTGAGGTAAAGCATTATCTGCATCATACACTTGAAGTCATCGAGATGGACCATGATGAATGCGAACATCATGGCATGATGAAGTAGTTTCTGCCTGAATAGAGCAGCGGACCGGGACGATGAGAATTGAATTGATCCGCTTCGTTTCTTTCCATGCTGGGACAATGCTAAATTTCTATCTCCCAGATTCTTCGATGAGTTTATAATGAGGATCATCAGAAGGATGTATTTGAGAATCCTGAAGAATCATTTATAATGGATAAAATGACAGATTGGTAAACCGATACTTGCACAATCAGATTTTGACAGGAGGTGCCTAGGATGGCGGAAAAGATTCTCATCATTGATGATGAACAGAACCTACTGAATGTGGTGGGAGACTATTTAAGAAACACCTCTTTTGAGGTCTACACGGCAGATCGGGGAAGAAGAGCTCTGGAAATGTTCAAAGAGATAGAACCTGACTTCATCATTCTGGATCTTAATCTGCCTGATATCTCAGGAGAGGACATCTGCAGGGAAATCCGCAAGATTTCTGATGTGCCCATACTCATGCTCACAGCAAAGACCTCGGAAGATGATAAGGTCAAGGGGCTGAATCTTGGGGCAGATGATTACCTCACTAAACCGTTCAGTCCAAGAGAGCTTGTGGGGAGGGTCAATGCCATTCTACGCAGAGTCAGGAATAAAGGCAGCATGTCGGAAGTTTATGCCTTTAGAGATGAGGATCTCATATTGGACAACGGACTACACCAGGTCTTCAAGAGGGGAGAAGAATTATATCTCACGCCCAATGAATACAAGATCCTACATACCCTGGTGCAGTATCCTGGTCAGGTATTCACAAGAGCAAGAATCGTGAACTCAGCTTTCGGATTCGATTTTGAAGGTTATGAACGGACCATCGATACACATATCAAGAATCTGAGGCAGAAAATCGAGGATGACTCCAAGGATCCTGCCTATATTCTCACAGTCTATGGTGTAGGTTATAAATTTTCAGGGGATAAAAGATGATTAGAATAGATAAACAGCTGGGCAGATATTTTTCACTGGTCACCATTTCCTCAGTCATCCTCATAACACTTCTCGCCAACCTCGGCATGAATATGTTTTTCACAAGGTATCTCAGACAGTCTCAGAAGTCTGAAGATGCGGCCATCGCTGATTATGTGACAGAGCTCTATATTGATGATGGGGTGCTGGATGAGACAGATCTTATGAGCATCGAGCACTATGCATTCACCATGTCATCGGAAGTGATTGTGGAAAATGAAGAAGGTAAAGTCATCATGAGTACCCGTGAACCTGACGGATCAAGCGGCAGTGATCTGGAACGCTCCGCTTATATGGACAATGAGAAATTCAGCTATAGGGTATATGACTATGGACACAATGGATCAGACAAGGCGGAAATTGTAGTGGGCAGAGCCAAGAGTATATTTGCGGCTTCTCCAGATAGAGATTTTTTTATCGCGATTAATCTGATCTACTTTTTCGCAGGGGTGATCGCCATGATTTTCAGATATTTTCTTCAGAATAGAGTTTCTGGAATGTTTCTTGGACCCATCATTGCCATTCAGGGTAACGCCAAGCTCATTGAAAATGGTGCTTTCGGTGCTGTGAAGGATGTGGATTCTGAAACCATCGAGCTGGACGAACTTTCCCGCTCTATCACCAACATGGCCATGAAGCTCGAGGAGCAGGAGAAGTTGAGGAAACGCCTGACTTCAGACATCGCACATGAACTGAGAACCCCTCTGTCCACTGTGAACAGTCATCTGGAAGCCT
This sequence comes from Proteiniclasticum sp., assembly GCF_032054185.1. NCBI lineage: Bacteria > Bacillati > Bacillota > Clostridia > Eubacteriales > Clostridiaceae > Proteiniclasticum > Proteiniclasticum sp. The sequence continues at coordinate 5,588 of NZ_DAMBTF010000005.1, read as the reverse complement.
TCATCGATGGGGTATGGGAACCGACTACGGAAAGACTGGCACTTCTTCAGGATGAAATCAGAAGGCTGACCAGTCTCATCAAGGATCTGGGGGATCTGTCCTATATGGAAAGCGGCGAAATCAGGTTATCCAAAAAGGAAGTGAACCTTTCGGAGTTTCTAACCGGATTAGTGGAAAATTTTGAGCCTCTATTCTTATCTGAAGAAATTTCGCTGTCTGCAGAAGTGGAAGAAAATGTATATGCCCTTTGTGACAGCGACCGGATGAATCAGGTCTTCATCAACATCATTGCCAACTCCCTGAAGTACACAAATCCGGGCGGTTATGTCAGGGTTATGCTGAAAAGAAAAGGAAACTTTGCCGAGGTAAAGGTCGCGGATAAGGGAATCGGCATTACAAAGGAAGACATCCCCTATGTATTTGAGCGTTTCTACAGAAGCGATCGTTCAAGAAGCCGAGAGACCGGAGGCAAGGGAATAGGACTCACTGTATCGAAGGCGCTGGTTGAAGCTCATGAGGGAGAAATATCCATTGAAAGCAGTCCCAATGAAGGGACCATTGTGAAGATCATACTCCCTGCACTGACAGAGAACACAACAGATCACACCTGATTCCCTGTTATCACAGCACAAACAGACTTTCTCCTTATCATCTCCACATTTCGAATGTATAATCTGAATAACACGACAGAAGATGTTTCATCTTTGGGAGGGGGTATGTGAATATGATCAGATGGTGGAAAAATCTCTTGAAAAGACTTGCTGAGTCAAACAGGAAAAACTTCGGTTCAGAAAGGCTTGACTGCTGCAATCTCAACAAGAATCAATCAGGTAGAAAAACAGGTTAAGCAAGAAATAGTTAAACTCCTCTAGAGAAAGGACGATATCCTTTCTCTAGAGGAGTTTTCAATTGGGGCTGTATAAGCACATATGTCTTAATCTGATGTCTCCAGATTACTAGTCTGATAGATTCTGAGGGCATTATTGAACTCAAGAGCTGTCTTTTTATCACTAATCCACATGATTGCGCTCACAGAAATGTAAATGATGAGAATCGTGACGGCCAGTGAAACAGTCATTGAAACACTGGTCAGAACCTCAGTGAAGTAAAGACTTCCTAGGATCAGAACTTCAAGAAGAAGAAAGTGGAGGATATTTCTGATCAATGTCTGTCTTACGGAAAGTTCTTCACGGGAATAGGTGATGAGTTTGGGGAAGGTGGCGATGGCACCGAAAATGAGAGGGGAAAAGAAAGCCTCATATCCCATTCTGATATCGGGTTCAAAGACAAGACCCACAATCGCCATAGCAAGAACAATAAAAGTGACTGATATATAGAAGCTGAGCATGACTTTTTTTACAAAGAATGTTTTAAAATCCATTTTAATTTCCTCCCAGGACTACGCGTTTGATGTCTGGAACGTACTGCCTTGATATGATGATTTTTTCTCCGTTTTTCATATTGGCGGTAAAACGGCCATTGAGTGCAGGAACAATACTTTCAAGCTTCATCAGGTTAATGATGAATGATTTTGAACAGCGAATAAAATGCTTATCGGAATAAGCATTTTCCAGTTCATATAATCTGATTCTGAGTTCATAAGCATTGTTTTTGGTATAGGCAAATACGCGCTCATCCACAGCTTCAAAATAAATGACGCTTGAAAGGCTGAACTGGTAGAATCTTTCCTCGATTCTACCTGAGAGTGTGGTGCCCTTGGTGAGAGCATACGCACGTATGCTCTCGATGTCAGGGGTAACCTCAACACATTCAATAATCAGGCATTCATTTTCTTTTTCGCTGATTCTGTTGATTTTTACTTTCATTATCAGTATTCCTTTTCAATTACTGGAACTCCACTGTCTTTTAAATAACTGTTGAAGAATGTCAGGACGACATTATTCATGGTTTCAATACATTCCCGGCTGTCGACTGTTCCTACTCCCAGGGTCTTTGCCAGAACCGGGGAAAATAATGGCAGGTCAGTGAAGTTCAGATGCCCCGCATTTTTAAACACAGTCTCGTATGTGCAGATGCCGTTTTTGGATGCGATAAAGTTGCTGTATGTATCTTTCTCAAGCTCAATTGCATTGTCATAATGATCCTCTGCGTAGATATTGAGCAGTGGAACTGGATAAGGCTTGTCATTGATGACGACCTTATTGTTTTCAAAGGCGATTTCTTCACCTAGCATGGTTCCGTCAAGGACGATAACGGCATCGATGTCGTCACGCTCACGGCCGATCTGAGCTGAAGTGGCACCACCGAGCGAATGTCCCATAAGTCCGATTTTTTCGGTGTCGATGATTGAAAAGAGGGGATCTTCTGGTTTCAAGCTGCACTGGCTGAGTATGGAATCGATGACGAAATCTTCATCTCCTGTTCTCAGTTCCATCCATTCTTTTGTTGTTTTATAGATGTCTTCTGCATGTGCAGTATCCGTTACGGCATTGATTTCAGATGCTCTGCTGATAAACGAAGAGTCTACGGTTGTGAGGGTTCCTTTTGTATCCAATGTGAAGAATGCCTGTCCTGTATGACCGATGCTCGCTACCACATAGCCGTTTGATGCCAGTTCGGCGAAGGTTGAATAATTGCTTCCGCTGAATCCGAATGCTCCGTGGGAGAAAATGACCAGAGGATAGTCGGAAGTATTGTCTTCCGGGTACCAGAACTCAACGGTCACTGCTCTCTTCTCGCCATTCTTGCTGAAGATGTCGACTCTGTCGGGGTCTGTCCATGTATACTTCGCTGTCTCGATCTTCATGTCACCGGACACCGCAGGCTGCTCGTACTGAGGAAATATGATGGCTGCAGACAGCGCGAGGGTAAAGATGAAACTGTTTTTCACAAATCGTATAACGGATCTGCCGGTTTTAAAAGGCTTTGTCTTCTTTCTTAATATTGAGATTCCTGAAGCAGCTGCCTGGACTGTAAGTACGACTGCAAGAATCATATACCTGAAACTCCACTCAAAGATACCGGTTGAAACAAGCAGGATGAACAGTGCTAGAAGTGCGAAGTGTATGACTCTTTTTTCTTCGTCCAGATTGTTTTTTGTACGGATTGACCAGAAAAATAAAACCGCCTCTAAAGTGATTAAAAGTATCAGTGCTGTTGTTCCCATAATTTATACCTCCAGAATTTATTTTATGACCCAAGTATAGACTTGGGATTCTGGGGTATCAATCAATTATGGACAAGTTGCATTTCACGTGGATAAGCTGCAGAAAATCGTTAATATTTCTACTGATTATAGAATAATCTAAGTATCCCGATATATCAAATTATTATTTTTCAATATGGAGTCATATGACAAATCATTATGAGTTTTGATGATTATTAGTCTATACTGTAATTAAAAGGAGTGAAGAATATTGATGGATAAGATGGATTACAAGAAGAAGTATAAAGAGTACTACCAGCCGTCAGGACAGCCTGCTATAGTCGATTTTCCAGTTATGACATTCATCCAGACTGATGGTAAAGGAGACCCTTCTGATGAAAATGGAGAATACAAAAAGGCGGTGGAGCTTCTCTATACCATAGCCTATACCATAAAAATGATGCCTAGAAACGGCATCACACCAGAAGGATACTTTGAGTATGTTGTCCCTCCACTGGAGGGCCTGTGGGGGCTGAACGATTACGAGAAAGATTTTGATTATGCCAGAAAGTCAGAACTGGTGTGGACATCCATGATCAGGCAGCCGGAATTTGTAACGAAGGAAGTTCTTGATCTTGCGTGTGCAATTGTAGAGAAAAAGAAAAAGCTGGACTGCTCACAGGTGAGGCTCGTCCAGTTTACCGAGGGTTTGTGTGTGCAGTGCATGCATATCGGCCCTTACATCGAAGAACCTGCAACTGCTGAAAAAATGAAAGAATATGCGAAAGAGAAGGGATATACCATAGATTTTTCAGATGATAGATTGCATCATGAAATTTATCTGTCCGATCCTCGGAAAACTGAAGGAATCAGACTGAAGACGATTCTGAGACATCCCGTCAAGTGAAAAGATCATAAAATGACAAAGCTGTTTTCAGAGAGCTTATGAAGAGAATCAGATAATGGTCCTCGCTTTTGCTCTCCTATAGATGGCTTTATTTTTATACATTTCACTGTCCGCTAACTGCATGAGTTCTCTTACCGATAGATGAGGATAGTTGAGGGAACTGGCGTATCCCGATGAAAATGACAGTTCTATTCCGGAAATCATCTGGAAGCTGTTCAGTTGACAGGTTTCTTCGCTGAGTCTGTCCAGAAAATCCCGTATTTCGGGATGACTCATGTGTTCAGCGATACCGATAAACTCATCACCACCGATATGGCCGATAAACATTTCAGGTGAGGCTGAGCGTTTCAAAACTTCCGCAAAAGAGTTGATGAGGATATCGCCTTCAGCATGACCAAGGGAATCGTTGACCCTCTTCAGTCCGTTCAGATCGAACATGAAGCAGCAGATATTCGTCTTATCGAAATCAAATTTCTGGCTGAGCTTAAATTCGCAGCTTCTTTTGTTGGGCAGGCCGGTATTAGGGTCGGTATAGGCGAAACTTTTCAGTCTGCGGTTTTCTTTCACTTCGCCGGCGATCTGCAGGATAAGGGAAAACAGGACCAGAGAAATATTGATGATCATCAGTACTTCCAGATATTTGAGCTTCAATGTGAGATCGTGGGCGTAGAGCTCAGCGGCATTTACGGTATCGTCGGCGAGAATGAAGTAGGCTTCGCTGTCTTCATACAGTCTCGATTTTACGCGATCATCCTCTCGGGTATCATAGATGACCTCCTTCAGTTCCTTCCATTTCACCATAAGGTGAGAAAGCCTGTCCTGATAGAGTCTGCTTTCGAGAGCTTTGAGATCAAAGGCGCTCTTGCCGGTTTTCAATCCGATGAGGATTTCATCCAGACGCTTAATCTCTTCATTGTCTTCTATATCGTACAGTTCATTCTTCACCAGTCTCTGAGTAGTCCCTCTAATTATTCCGGTATAGTTGATCACTCGGGCATTTCCCTGTATGCTGCTGACCAGAATGAGGATATAGGTAAAAAGAGCAATCATCACGATGATTGCTGCGGCCATAAATCTGATTTGCTGATATTTTTTCTTCTTCATGATTCTCCGATCGTCTTCTGGTTCCGGATTTATATATCCGGATTTCTGCCTGAATGATACAGCGGGCTGTATCCATTTCTGTTCATTCTGGTTCTTTTTCAGGATATTTCTTTCATACGCTACTACTAAAAATACTATGTTTATGTAATCTCTGTCAAGGTGATATGGGAAAGAAAATATAATAATTAATTATACGAATAGATGCATAATTACAAACAAAAATATTTCAGAGATTTAATCAGATGTAAGATATGGGTTGACTGCAATTCAAGTTTACTTAATATTTCTAAAATATAGGTGTGATAATGATATGTATGAATATCAAAAGAGTTCATTAAACATTTTCTATATTTAATTTTACTAAATTAGTACTGAAATCCCGAATAAGTTCGGGGTTTAACTGTTATAATTTAATAGCCTAATGTCAAATTTAAATGCAACAAAAATAAAAACAGCTGAAACATAGTAATG
>NZ_DAMBTF010000004.1:160000-166138 GCF_032054185.1 Proteiniclasticum sp. | reverse complement strand
ATTTACGGACAGGCAACTCCATCAACTTTAAGTCATTTGAAATTAGCTAAAACATTAAATCATTTCATCTGAATACTTGAGCAAGCATTCATCCGTTGTGTATTTATCATATTATTGTTTTTCTCATATGTGTAAATTTTGGTTTTATTTCGCACTAACTTCAAGCGCTATGTTGCACTAATAGAACAAAAAAAGACTATTTCGCTAAATGAAATAGTCCTTTTTATTACTTATTTTACTCCAATGACTAAACTATCTCGTGCAGCTTCCACTACTTCTGTCGTGATAGTTTCAAGGTTATTGATTTCTAATATTCTTTCGATTTGGGTGAAAAGTCTTTGGATAAGTCGAAAGTTTCCACTGGTAATTTTAATAATACTAGTGACAGCTTCATAATTAGCAAAATCTTCCAGTTGGACAGATAATCCTAACTCTTCCCATTTGTATTCCAGAATATGGTGGATCTCGTCTTTACTCAATCTGTCAAATTCATGGGCAAAACCTATTCTCGAGTAGAGTTGAGGATAACGAGCCAATCGCTTTTCTATACCCGGCATTCCAATAAAGATCATAGCCACATTTTTTTGGTCATAAATATCTCTTAATTGTTCTAAATGCTGTACTTTTAATCGATCTATTTCATCAATAATAATGAGATCAATTTCTTCATACACATTCGTTGAGTATTTTTCTTCTGCTCCTAACTGAAGAACTCTATACATACTTTTAACCATACCCATTTTACCACCGATCATATCGATTTCATTCGTCATTTTAGTCGCCCGTATGGCTGGAGCGGTGTAAAATATTGTTTTCGCTTCAAGGATTTTTTCATCTGCATTCATTCCGATTTCTTCCGATTTTTTGTAATCAATTTGTTTTTCGACCCAATTCCAATTTGAATATTGCTTAGCGGATAAAGTTTTCCCAACTCCGGGTAATCCATAACAAATTCCGATATATTTGTATTTGATACATGCCTGACAAAATTCTACAAAGCGTTTATATTCTTTTGTTTCAATAAAATAGGGTGTTTTATTCATTGTAATACCTCTTAATTTTTGACTTCTTAGAATCTTTTTTGTTTACAGGATTATCTAACTCTTTCTGCTTAGATGAAATAAGTTCTTCCGCAATATTATTTCCAGAATGGAGCTGATTTTCAAGGTTTTTCCGTGCTTTATTACGTGCCGCAACAATCTCTTTTAAATCGACTTCGTAATCAGAAATTTCAGGAGAAATTGCCGTACATAAATATTGGTCTTTGTAAAATACACGAATCTCAGCAATATCTCTTGGATCATATCGAATGATAACAGTTTCACCTACATAAGCTGCTAAATTGGTGTCAATATATCTTAAACCTTGGAAGTGAATTCCATCAGAATGAACTTTTCTTGGCTTTCCAACATTTAATAACAATAAATCTAAACTTTCTAGACTATCTGGTTGATGAGGAAGAAATCCTGAATTATTCCACATCTTTATAGGTTCCTGTTTTGTAGTGCCATGCACTCTATGGTGATAGTCATATATAATAAAATGCGCTAATTTCTCATCAAGCTCTTTTATCGTAAGAAGATTTAAAGTATTTTGATTCCCAATGTAACCTGGTAAATCTTGCAAAAATAATTGATTAATTGTTAAAAAGAAACGTTCTATTTTCCCCCGTCCTCTTGGCATACCTACCGTAGAAAAAATAAGATTGATTTTTAAATCAATTGCGACTTGCTCCAAATGATTTGAAGTGAAATCACTTCCGTGATCGGTATAGAAAGTTTCAGGTATACCACATATTTGCCAATCAGAGTTGCTTTTTTTCCATATTGCTTGGTGTAAAACTAAAGAAGTTTGAATAGCAGAAGGAGCTTGAAAACTAAGGAAATACCCTGCAACTGCTCGGCTATAATCATCTAAAATAATTGTTAACCATGGCCTCTCAGGCTTTCCTTTTTCGTTTAAAACAAGGATATCCAAGGGAGTGTGGTCAGCCTGCCATATTTCATTGGGATAATAAGACTCACGACGATAAACCAAATCATAATTATTTTGATATTCTTTTTTTCCTTTATGAGCAAGTTCCTTTAATTGTGGCGACAGATTTTTAGCAATCGCATATACTTGATTGTAACTAGGCGGGGCCCAATTTTTCTTTTTACAAATTTTACAGACTTTCCGATGAATAGAAGTTAAGGTGTTTTTTTTGTTTTCAAATATAAGCTTTTTAATTTCTTCTTGTACATTTTCTTCTACTTTAAAGCTTCCTGAATCCGAGCGCTTTCTTCGGATCAATCCTTTCAACCCTGATTGTTGATATTGATTTACCCAATGGTATAAAGTTCTTTTTGGAACCCCTGATTCTTCAGCAATATTACTCAAACTTTCTTCATGCTTAAGATAAGGGGCAATCACTTGATATTTATCCATCGCATTTTGTCGTAGTTCTTCTGAATATGAAGTTAATGGAGGAAGTTCTTGGTTCATGAGAACACCTCTTTCCCACGATTAAATAAAATTAATCGTCAATTTTTATTTATCCAAGTAACGATAAAGCGTTGACTTGCTGATTCCTGTCATCTCAACAATTTCTTTCACACTATATTCCTCACTTTTGTACAATTTTATTGCTCGTTCAATATCTCGTTGGTTCACAGGAGGACGCCCGCCTTTTCGCCCTCTAGCTCGAGCACTTTTTAAACCTTCTTTTGTGCGTTCAACAATCAAATCTCGTTCAAATTGACTAAATGCTTGAAACACAGTCATCATAAGTCGCCCTTGGGGAGTGACCGTATCAAAATTCTCTTTTAAGCTGATCAACTTTACATTATGTTCTTCAAAGTAATTTACAAGATCAATTAAATCTTTTGTGCTGCGCCCCAAACGAGAGAAGCTTTCCACGATAACTGTATCATCTGGACGCAATTTATCTTTCAGCCGATTTAATTGCGGACGGTTAGCTTTGGTTCCCGTCATTTTTTCGGTCAGTATTTCGTTGCAGTTATGTTCATTGAGCAAATCCAACTGACGAGACAATTCTTGTGATCGTGTACTTACCCTTGCATACCCATATATATACCCACTCATAATCCTCTTCCTTCTCTATTTTGATTTTCTCAATTGTATCATAAAGGGTGGGTAAAGATACGTAGATAAAGAGCAAAGTTTTGGCACTGAAAAACCCTTCTTCTAGTCTATAAAAGTTGTTATTTAAAATCGTCCCATAATCGATTGTTTTTGATACTAACTGATTTATAAAAATATGCCTCTAAAGTTTCCAAAACTTCAGAGGCATATGAAAACGAGAATTAGTTAATATTTGAAACAGGTTATTAATTTTTGATAGGCTTAGAATTAGACCTTAACAATCGAAGCCCATTCAGAATAACAACCAATGTACTTCCTTCATGAATAATGACACTGATTGCAATATCCGTTAAGCCTAAGAAACTAACGACAACTAAAAAGGCAACAACGGCCATTGAAAAAATAACATTCTGCCAAATGACACGATTCATTTTCGTAGATATATTATGAGATTGTACCAATTTGGATAAATCGTTTTGCATTAAAACTAAATCCGATACCTCTACTGCCACATCGGTCCCATCTCCCATAGCGATTCCCACATCTGCGTTTACGAGAGCGGGGGCATCATTCACTCCGTCTCCAACCATGGTAACTACACCGTATTTTTCTTTTTGTTCGTCTATAATTCTGGATTTGTCTTCCGGCATGACATTCGCAATCACTTCATCTATTCCTAATTGTTTAGCGACTGCTTTACCCGTCATTTCTGAGTCACCAGTAATTAATGTGGTGTGTATGCCTTGTTCTCTGAAATAATCAATGGTTTCTTTTGCATGCTCACTCGGAACATCCATGAGGGCAATAAGACCTATAACAGCCTCATCTACTGCTACGTATACGACCGTCTTACCTTCTGACGACCATTCATTATTTAAACGACTATATTCATCTGAAACATCGTCAAACGAAGTCGGTTTTCCTATACGATAATTTCTCCCTTTGTAATCTCCTGTCAATCCTTTGCCGATCTGGTTTTCTACTTCGATAGTTAGTTTATTTTTTTGCTCAAACTTTCTTAGAATAGCATCTGCTAAAGGGTGATTGGATTCTTTTTCAAGAGCTACTACGATATCAATCATGTTTTCTTCGTTCACGGAATCAGCAAAATAGTAATTGGTTACTTCAGGTTTTCCTTTAGTCAAGGTTCCTGTCTTGTCAAATGCAATGGCTTGAGTATCGGCTAATTGAGACAGGTAAGAACTACCTTTTGAAAGGACGCCTTTTTTGGCCAAGTTAGAAGTCGTCGATAAAGTTACCGATACAGTAGCCGCTGCTAAAGCACAGGGTGAAGCTGCCACTAAAAGGACCAATCCTCTATAGATACTTTGTGACCATGTCCAGTCTAGGAGAAAAGGAGCCAATAACATGAATAACGGAATGGCAATTAAAACAACTGTAACGTATTTCGGTTCAAATTTTTGGATTATACTCGCAGCTTTTGTTTGGTTGTCTTGGTTCTGGTTTACTAACTGTAAAATTTTTGAAAATACTGTATCTTTATTTTCTTTAGTGACTTCCATTGTGAAAGTACCTGTTCCATTGATTGTACTTCCGAAAACGTCGTCTCCTTTGGACTTCTCTTTTGGGATACTTTCTCCATTAATAGATGACTCATCAATGGACGTAGAGCCTGACAAAATGACGCCATCAATGGGGACTTGATCGCCATTCAATACTTGAAGTTGATCTCCCACTTTTAATTCACTGACGTCAACATTTTTTGTACTGCCATCAGGCTGGATTAACCGGGCAGTCGTTGGATTCATTTCGAGTAATTTCGTGATTTCTCGTTTACTTCTTCCTTCTGCATAATCTTCCAAAAAATGTGCACCAGAAAAAATAAGAATCAATAATGTACCTTCCCAAAAATTCCCCATTAAAGAAGCGCCAATGGCCGCTAATCCCATCAAAATGTGAGAGTTGGGCATGAACTTTTTTTGAACTTTGGAGTTCTCGATTGTTTCTCCAAGGCCTTCAAGAATAATGACATGATATCCTGCACTGATTGTAGCGATTGAGAATAAAATATTTCGCATTAACTGATAATCTTCATTCAAAAATAAAGCGATCACCGCTAAGGCTAAACCAATAAAGTATAAAACGATTGGCATTTTTCCGTGTTCATGGTCATGGTCGTGGTTGTGATTATGTTTTTCTTGAGATTGTTGTTCTTCGATAGTTTCCATTTTTATCACCTTCCTATATAATTCCTTTGATTTCCATTCATTTACTTATTAAATCACACAAATTCCCACTAAAAGAAGAGAAGTATTCATGTAATTTCCATTGTCTCTGACTCCTTTCAGTTGTCCCATATGTAAATCGGAATCTTTACGTTTTACATATGAATAACAAATCATATGTTTACAAAATCATATTAACTCACTGTATGAGTTTTGTCAAGACAAGATGCTTCTTATTCAAATGGACTACTATTGCTGATACAAAAGTCTTAATTTTGTCTATAAACAAAAAACTAGCATCGTTTTACTCATGTGGTATTATATATATGAATGGAAAATCATGTGAGAGGAATAAGAGCATATGGATACATCAACAACTTCGCCAATCAATAAAGAGAAGATCCAATCAATAAGCAAAGTATTCAAAGTGATTAGTGACCCTACACGCTTGTCAATTCTCTTTCTTTTACAGAAAGAAGAGCTCAGTGTTGGAAACATTGTGCTTGCATTGGATATGGAACAGTCCGCGATTTCACACCAACTAAAAATATTGAATGATTCACGTTTAGTGAAGGCAAGAAGAGAAGGGAAAAGCATGGTTTACAGTCTTGATGATCTTCATGTTTTCAGTATTCTCGAACAAGTCTTAACTCATATCAATGAACAAGAACAATAAAAGCTAATAAGGTATAAAACTAAATGGAGGTTTTTAAAATTTCAAAGTCAGAGAAACAAGAAAATCACTCGCACCAAAATCAACCGAATAAGAATATTAAAATTGCTTTTTTCACCAACTTTATTTTTTCCATGATTGAATTTTTCTTTGGGTCTCTTTTCAATAGTGTGTCAATTATGTCCGACGCCGTTC